>CAZCHT010000101.1:0-16097 GCA_964498705.1 uncultured Bdellovibrio sp.
AATGCAATATGATTTTTATGAAATTCCCTTCGTTGGCATTTCCATCCAAGTGATAAATATGGGGATTCCATATTTTGTAATCAGTTAAATTAGTAATGACTGAAAAAACTATTTCTTTTGTGGCGCTAATTTCAATTTCTGTATAAATTTGATAATAAAATAAAAATTTCATCCGCATAAACCTCTTTCGTATTGTGCAATCTGATGTTGCATAATGCGAAAGAGGTTTATTATATTTGATCGTCAACTTTTAATTTTAATAAAGTTGATGGTTGATTTCCAATAATTTGTGAAAAGTGTTCGTTATACATTCTGGACTGTGAGTAACCTACATCCATTGCGACATCTAAAACATAATGTTTATCTAAAAGTAAGTGACTCATCGAGCTCATTACTCTCATTTTATGTAAAACTTCCAATGGACTCATTCCATAAGATTTTTTAAAATAACGTGACAAAACAGAAGCTGAAGTTTTAAATTTTTTTGCTAAATCACTTAGAGAAATAGGCTTATTATAATTATTTTTTAACCATTCAAAGGTTCTAAGAGAAAGGTGGCAATGATTGTCGCTACGGTTAATGTTGATGTATTCATTTCCACAACCATTTGCTACAAAGTGTTCTAACTGTTGAAATATATTTCCTTTTATATTCTGAGAAAAGATAATAGGGTGCTGTGGAGAATGTTTGGGTGCTTCATGTAGACTAGCAATCATTTCAATATCATAAAAACCAGGATTTAAATACCATTCAACTACACAAAAAACAGGAAAAAAAGCCGAATAGTTTCCACCAGGCAAATTTATTTTTTCTCCATTTTCTTTACCTAGTGAAAATTGATTTGTTTTTATTTTCCCGGACATGAATACCCATGTGCGACCAAAAACATCATTAACTATTTTTTCAGATTCAAGAGAGTATTTTCGCTGAATAAATATCGTTTTGTCATCAATAACTGTATATTTTGCATTTAAATTCTCTAAAAAACAACTTAGATATTTTTTTTGAGTTGAGTGATCTTTATTCATAGTATCCTCCTTAAAAGTAATTAAGTAATATTTTTTTGTATATAGAAATCTTGTGGTGCTTTAATATATCCCTATTTTTATAACTATAAATAATCTGAGATTACGAGTCGGAGGATTTTTGACTTTTTTTATTGATGAGTGTCTTTCTTTGGGCAAAGATCACCAGCTATGAATAGGCATTATGCTATTTTGGGTGTTTTGTGGCGTAGTTAAGACAAACTATCCGAACCAGGACCTTGGGTTGGCTTAGTGTCAATTGAGGTTAAAATAATCTATGGATATTTTATTTTTCCTTGATGATGATAAATTTTAAAAATGAACGATATCCTTTAAATACATTCACCTCATTAATTAGTTCATGTTTTTTATAGAGAGCGTGTATTTTTGGCCGATGGTTCCAATGAGTTGGAAAATCTTAGACTTCTGTGCGCCGGTCACAATCAACAAGTTTACCGATGCCAGGCTAACATAAACAATGATAGCTGAGAGGCCTACACCGGGTATTCGTAATCGAAATTTTGTTGTGGCTCGAGAAAAACAAGGCTTGGGCTATCAGGCTAAATCTGACCCAGTTGTACGAACTGTCAGATCGAGTCTAAGTTTCTACCTATATATTTCTACATATAAAAGTTACGGTTCTTCTAGTTTCTTAACGACTTTATCAATTTCAGTTTTAGTTTGCGCCAGTGTTTTATCTCTCCAGTCAAAGTCAGATGGATAAAACATCTCTTTAAACATCTTCTTTGAAAACGTTTCTGAATCGGTATCTGCGGCCTTGTATTGATAGGTTTGATTCTCGACTACCATTCGGTACAAGGAATCTAGTGACCCTAAAATAGTTTGTGAATCGAGTGTACCGAACTCAAATGTGACTGGGTAAATATCCGCCGACTTTTTATAGGTCTCGTGGAAGTAAGTTAAGATATCGCCCGTAGTTTCATAGAAATTTTTGCTATTGCCGAAATCAATAGTCGTTGGTGCGTACATATCAGATATTTTCTTTGCCGAGGCGGAATCAGAATGGCTCGATAGCAAATGAAGTTTGCCTTTTTCGCCGTAGCCGGTATGCAAATCAATATAAACTATTTTTTGATACCCTTGAATTTCTCGATCCCATATCTTTTTAAGTGCGATGAATTCCGGCTGCAACTGGTTGCCTCCGTAATAAACGCCTTTCGGGTGAGAGTACTGACCTTTTAAAATAGATCGCCGTAGGGTATCGATTGAATGACTTAAAATCAGTTGAACAGAATCGAAATAAAACGAGAGTTTTTTAAGGATCCCATGTTCATAAGGCTGTTCTGGGTTTAAGAACGAATTGATTTTCGCGTAGTCTTCATTCTTTTGTTCAAAATCGGATTCCTTCACTACAAAGTTTCGATTTAAATCGACATTGTTCGGATTAGTTCGTCGATTGTGAAACGTGCCCCACGGATTGATTAAATGAATATAAAGAAAAGAAGTGTTGGCATAACGCTTGTCGTGCAAGTATTCCAAAAGAAAATTTTGAATGCCAGCGCCGGTCAATCCCTCAATTCCGTGAGTTCCCGATTGAATAATAACTAAGTTTTTTTTGATTTCAGATGGAACCAGCGCGAAATCGATTTTTGGCTGAAAATCTTTTGCCGCGATATTGAAGTATTCAATAGTGGAAATGTCGATTTTTACATTACTGTCTTTCGACTGAATAAATTTCGTGCGCGTTTCAAAATCGGTTTTGTAAGTCGCCATTGAATCTTTAAAATAAGACTGAGAATTAATGGCGAATGACGCTGAAGAAAATAGAAAGCAAAAAAATAGTGTAGGTTTCATAGTGACTTGATTTCACCATGATAAACAACGCCGTGCCAAGTGATTTCAAAGAATCGGTCAAACAGTGTTTTTTCATAGGGAAGCTCAAATTCGTATTGCTCTTCGTACAGACTGAGTTCTTTTTGGAAGATAAACTTTTTTTGCTCATCAGATAATTGCGTGAACTCGCCCTGAAGTGGAATAGCAAATAGGTATACGTTGCTGGCATGGATATGCACATCGATACCAAATTCAGATTTAAAGTAGGCGGTGAATGCCGGCTTTACGGTGACCGAGAGACTTTGTTGATTTAAGATCATGTGATCATAAATAGTGAATTTCATGGAATTCGATTTTCTGTTTTTTCTTCAGCGGTCGGAGGAACCAATGGTTCTGTCATTTTCTTGCGTGTGTCTTGTTTAGCAATCACAATCGTCCCCGGAGTTAACGTTTGGTATGCTGTAATCATATGCTTTTTGGGTAAAGCGATGCAACCTAAACTGCGTCCTAAGAAACCATACTTGGTAATGTGATCACGGCTGCAGAAGTCGGCTCCGTGCATAACGATGCGTCGATCATACGCGATACTATTACTGGCGCTTAGGCCGTGAAGATTTAGCGTCGGGCCGAAATGTCCAATATACGGCGAGCCCGTGACATAGATTCCGAGCGCGCTTTGGTAGCTATTATCTATATTCGAAAATTGACATGAAGTTCCGTTGCCAGTGTTTACCCCGTGTGAGGCCAATGAGGACAAAAAGACCGCAGAATCTTTGTTGAAAATAAAAAAGCGGTCTCTTTCAGATGGGTAATCGTAGTTCATAAAACAAAATCGTTCGGTATTCAGAGACAGTTCTTTCTTGCCAAATTTAAACGCTTTTTCAGCGAACGAAAAATTAGGATCAGAGATTCCATAACGTTTAACGTATTTGTTGTACTGGGAGCTAAGATAGTCAACCGCGGTGGGAGTACTAAGCGGAGTACCGGAAATCACTTGGGCAAAACCCAAACTCATTAAAAGTGTAAATTCGCGTCTATTCAAAGTATCTAACACGTTTAAAATCCCCCAAGTTGCTGCTCTATGCCTACGGGAAGAAGGTTAATAACACTATCTGAGCCAGTAGGTTAAGCAGAAATTAAGAAGTGGGAGTTTATTACTTTTTCTTGAACAGGGATTCGGCAAGTTCCATTTGTGCTGTTTTTTTAGGCTCCTGAGCAGACCCGGCCATGTTGAACAGGTTATATTTTTCAACATCTTTGTCGGTCGGTTTTTGAGCGATACATTGTACCCGTGTTTTCCCTTGAACGATACCTTCGCGATAAAACATAATTCTTAGGCCCATTAGGTTTTTTAAAAGTTCATTGTGTTTAAAATAAAAGTTTTTATAGTCATCCTCTTTGCCTAGGACTTCATTCACTTCGTCGACCAAGTAGGACTCTATCATCAGAGTGCCGCCAAATTTTAGGCTTTTTATTATTTCTTGGTAAAGGCGGTTGTTATGCGGTCGATAGTAGTTCATTAAAATGGTGTCGTACTGAAGCATTCCAAACAAATGAAGTTCGATGTCGGCCGTTTTAAATTGAACCGTCTGCCCGGGGCCCGAGATATTTTTCTCGGCCTTTTGTTTGGCGGTATCGGAAATGTCGATTCCAAGAACGTCGAAACCTTTTTTGCTTAAATACAAAGAGTCATTTCCTAGGCCACATCCGATGTCCAATGTTTTGCCTTTTTTAAGTTCCTCCCAGTGATCTGCCAATAAAGTGGTCGGGGAGTTTTTTAAAAACTGACTATAGTTTTGATTTTTGGATTCATTGGTTTGATAGACCTGATTCCAGTAATCATTTGGGCTGGTTGTGCTCATACGTAAAAATTTAATTGAAAACTAAGTGAAAACAAGTAAATTGTTTAAATTCTATAACTAAGCGGAAGGAAATCGTTATGAACTTAAATAAAAAAATGTCTAAAAGAGAATTCTTAACTCACATGGTAACTGTGACAGGCGCAGCTGTTGTCGCTGTACAAATGCTAAAAAGCTCAGCAGGCGCTCAGGAAAAACGCCGCGGCTCTAAAACTGAAACTCCAGCAAAAGAGACTGATCTACCATTGGTAGAACCAGGTAAAGGAACAGCGGACGCTCTAGCTTACCACCACTCACACGCTGACGCTGATAAAGATTCTAAAACAGATAAGAAAACGGATAAAGGCGTAGCTTGGGACAAACGTTTTTGCAATAATTGCAGCTTCTACACAAAAGTGGGCGACAAAGCCGGCAAGCCCGTTGGCAAATGTTCTTTATTCCAAAAAATGCTAGTTGCTGATCAAGGTATTTGTAATTCTTGGGCTAAAAAGGCTTAGACGGGATTAGGGAGTCGAGAGGCTCCCTTTTTTATTGTGAGTCTTGTGGGCGTTTGACGTTGGGCGTACCGTTTTTTTCGTTTTTGTTTCCGGACCGTTTACGTTTTCGTTTCGGTTTTTTTGCTTAGTTTGAAAAGCATTGCCCCTAATCTGTTTACTAATATTTTTAAGTCTGGATCGTTAATATCTTCTAACTCTAGGATTGCTTGGCATTCTCGTAAGCTACCGTAGGAGATAGAGTAGAATCTTCTCTGGTCAGCCGGCGTTCGCTTTCCGGAGCCTTCGGCTAAGTTTAATGCGATCGAAGAAGTAGCTCGATGAAGTTGATCTTGTAAAATACCGGGAAGTTTTAAGAGCTTACATTTTTGATAAAATTCTTTAGCGGCAACATAAGCATCAAATTTCTCAAGCATCCAAAAAACAAATGCAATCACCAAACCACATCGTAAACCGTAAACGGTACGAAAACGAAAACGAAAAAAACGGTACGCCGAACGCCCAACGTCGAACGGTCCGACAAACGCCAAACGACCGTCACCAGGTTAAGCGGTCGGTGTTCTCAAAGCCCGACGAAGAATCTTCCCAACATTAGTTTTTGGAAGCTCCGTTCGAAACTCAACAGCCTTAGGCACTTTGTAGTTAGTAAGGTTCAACTTAGCATGAGCTATTACGCTTTCCGCTGTTAAATTTGGATCTCTCTTAACGATCACAACTTTAACCACTTCGCCAGAATGAGTGTCGGGTATCCCAATCGCGGCGACTTCAAGGATGCCAGGATGTGAAGCTAAAGCATCTTCCACTTCGTTAGGATAAACGTTGAAGCCCGAAACCAAGATCATATCTTTTTTTCTGTCTACGATTTTGATGTAGTTCTTTTCATCCATGAGACCAATATCGCCAGTATGTAGCCAGCCGTCTCTGTCGATGACTTTGGCTGTTTCGTCTGGGCGTTCCCAGTAGCCTTTCATGACTTGTGGTCCGTACACGCAGATTTCACCAGGTTCGTTATTTATCGTTTCTTTGCCATCATCATCTACGAACTTAATCCAAGTCTCAGGAACGGGTAGGCCAATCGTTCCCACGCGGTCCGTTCCATCGATGGGATTGCAACACGCTACCGGAGATGTTTCCGTTAAACCGTAACCTTCTACGATTTTTGTTCCCGTCATTTTTTCCCAACGTTCACTAACAGCTTTTTGCAGAGCCATAGCGCCGGCAACGCTGACTTTCACGGGTTTAAAGTCAATGGATGTAAAATCAGGGTGATTCATCAAGGCATTGAATAGTGTATTCACGCCCGACATCACCGTGAATTTGCTTCTCTTCATTTCTTTGATGAATGCTGGGATGTCGCGAGGATTTGTGATCAGAACATTTTGAGCGCCATAGCGCATGAATGCTAGGCAATTCACCGTCAAAGAGAAAATGTGGTACAGAGGTAATGCTGTGATGGCGATCTCTTCACCTTCTTTTAATTTCGGTCGCATCCAGTTCGCAATTTGTAACATGTTAGCAATAATATTTCTGTGAGTTAGAATCGCGCCTTTAGAAACGCCTGTTGTTCCGCCCGTGTATTGCAAGAACGCCGTATCTAGAGTGTTCATTTCTACTTTTTGGAACGTAGCTAAATTGCCAATTTCAAGTGCTTGGTTTAAATCATAAGCCTGTGGCAAATAATATGGAGGAACCATTTTCTTAACGTATTTAACGACAAAATTAATAAGCAGGCTTTTCGGAAATGGCAAAAAATCGCCGATTTCAGTTAAGATCACGCTTTCAATTTTTGTTTCTTTGATGATGCCTTCAAGTAAGTGAGCATAGTTTTTCAAAATCACGATACATTTTGCGCCCGAATCGTTGAACTGATGTTTCATTTCGGGAGCTGTGTACAATGGATTCGTATTTACGATAATTAAACCGGCTTTGATCGCGCCGAAAAGCACGACTGGGTATTGCAGTAAATTAGGCATCTGAATCGCAATACGATCGCCTTTTTTAAGTTTTAATTCTTGCTGCAAAAACGCAGCGAATTGATTCACTTTCTCGTTCAACTGGGCGTAAGTGAATGAATGACCATAGTTCGTCATGGCTTTTTTGTCTGAGTACTTGGCTACAGCCTCGTCCACGATGTCCATTATATTTTTATATTGATCTATGTCGATCTTAGGAGAGATAGACGGATGATAAAGCGGGCGCCAAGGATCATTTCGGTTGGTCACGGGGCTAGTTGAATGCATATTGATTTCATCCATAAAAAACTCCTTAAAATTAAGTGTCTGCTTTGTTATACTATCAGTATGCGGCTACCTTTTGTCCACCACTTTATTAGAATAATTGCTCCGGCTATTTTCGTTTCGGTTGTTGCCGCGAATGCCGCGCGAAAACCGGCGGAGAGTTCCCGTTCGGGACAACAAAATACGGTTAAAAAATCAGAACCAAAGCCAGCTGATTTTTTCTCGAAAAATAAAATGGAACTGGTCAAAGAGTTAGACGAGGTCATGCGAGAAATGATCTGGTTGATCCGATCCCAGCGTCCAAGCGCTAACAAAACATTATTTGGGAAAGTTTACCGCGCACTACAGCAGGCCCAAGGTGGTAAGCTCATCGAAAAAAATAAACATACGTGTGATCAGTATCAATTAGAGAAAGTGTCTGCGTATCAATACCGTGTTTACGAGTACTGCCAAAAGCATCGAAGTCCTGATTTGCTTGCGAAAATTGATTGGAGTCAGAATCGTGCGACGTTTCAATTCCAAGGTCAGAACTATGCCGATATTTTAGGCTCGGCGGCTGCACTTGTGGCTCCTATTATTGATTGCATAGTGACGATCGAAGGAGAATCTAGATTGTCCGAGCTACAGTGTTCTGGATTTCGCATAACACGCGCCGAGAACGTCGTGCGCTTTGAAAGCATTGGTTATAAAAAAGGTAAAGATCCTATGATGGTAATGAAGGGCGAAGTGCTCAAGAACTTGCTCCCTTATTCAGACCTAATGATTTCGGTGCCTTTATCAGGCAAAGTTAAAGTGTTAGAGAAAAAGAAAGTTCCCGATATGGATGAAACAACTCCAGCCCAAAAAGAAAAAGAAAAACAAAAAGCAGACGAAATAGCGAAAAAAACACCGGCCGTCCCAGTGCCTGTCGATCCTAAAAAGCCAGCAGAGAATTTCGAGCCTGTGTACGTGGATCCTGCCAAAACGACTCAGCCGCCCCGCGAAGGCGAGACGCCTGTGAATGATTCCGAGTCAACGCAGCAAAACCCAAATAATACCTTGCTGAAAAATAGCCAGCCTGATGTTATTGAAATTCAAGAGAATCAACCCGTACCGCAACCATTGCCGACTCGGTAACTGGCGCTAAGGATATCATCATGGCAAAAAAAGCAAAAACGACCAAGAAAGTCGTCGCTAAAAAAACAGAAACGAAAAAGACCGTGACAAAGAAAGCAGCACCTAAAAAAACGCCGCCTAAAAAAGTGACCAAAGCGTCCGTAAAAAAAACCGCGAAAGAGTCTGCGCAAACGATGATGGGCACTACGATCGGTCATTTTTCTGTTTTAAACTCAGCCGGCAATGTTTATACAGAAAAAGATTTAAATGGTCACAAAACGGTTCTTTATTTCTATCCTAAAGACGATACTCCTGGGTGTACAATTGAAGCTCAGCAGTTCTCTGACTTAAAATCGAGCTTTGATAAATTGAACACCGTGATTCTAGGTATTTCTAAAGATTCGTCACAAACACACGAAAGATTCATCAGCAAATTTGGTTTCAAAATTGATTTGTTGTCAGATGAAAAAGAAAAGTTGTGTAAATTGTTTGATGTGATCAAAATGAAAAATATGTATGGCCGTAAATACCTAGGTATCGAGCGCAGTACGTTTGTGTTAGATGAAAATTTAAAAGTGATCAAAGAGATGCGTAAAATATCTCCCGATGGTCACGCGCAAGAGGTTTTAGATTTTGTGAAATCTTTGTGAGTATGAAAAAATCGCAATGCTGCCAGCAACGGTGGCATTCAGCGATTCCATTCCGTTAATCGGGATATAGATTTTATTCTTAGCCAAGAATGCGTTTTTCAAACCTTGGCCTTCTTCGCCCAGCCACATTCTTAAATTTTTTGGCCATTCAAATTTATAAATATTTTCGCCGTCTAAATCCAAACCGAAATCATGTTCGTTTGGAGTTAAACCATTTGTGGTTAGGTGGATGAAATTTAATTTCAAAGTACCGCCGCTCGAAGCGCGCAGAGCTTTGGGGTGATAGGGATCACATGCGCCGGGAGTTAAAATCACTGTGTTCACGTTGAATGACAAGGCTGTGCGACAAAGCGCGCCCATATTGGCAGGATCAGTAAGTGGTAGAACTAACTCAAGCCCAGCTGGAGCTTTCAACTGCTCGGTCGCAGTATCTTTTGGTCGCTCGCAGACGAAAACGGGGAAGTCGGTTCCGGCTGTATCCAGTTCTTTGAACAGTAAAGAATCCAAAGTAAAATACAAATTAGGAGATTCTAAGCTCCATTTTTTCTTTAGCGTCGCTAGTTTGTCGCCAGAAAAATTTTTAGGTACTAAAATCGATTTGATAGGGAATCGCGATGCGATTTTTTCAGAAATGAAATCATTCAGGATTTTTTCGCCCGACAATATAAAAAGGCCTTCTTTTCTGCGGCCTTTGCTGGTCAGTAACGATTCCCAAATTTTGTATTTGGCATTTTGGGCCGACGAGATAAAAAATGGACTATCATTTGTCATCGTCTTGATCCTCGTAATCTTCAAGTGGCGGCGATTTAATTTTGCGATACACAATCAAACGACGTTCATGCGGCGTTTTTGGAATCGAGTATTTGAAATCATTTTCTAATGTGTAGAATTCTTTGTACGTCTCGGCTAGTTTAAGCTCGGGGTCCGCATTTGGTCCCTTCATGAAAATTAAATGTCCGCCGTCGAGCAGGCAGTTGATCGTATTTTTCATGGTGTTGCCGATGTCTTCGACCGCGCGAGTGATCACTGATTTTACAGGGTACACAAATTCAGGATCAATGTTGCGACCGATAATTTCTAGGTTTTCTAATTTCATTTCTTCGCGCACCGTTTTTAGAAAATTCACACGACGTTGAACACCTTCGCCGAGCAATATTTTCTCTTTTGGGTACATTATTTTCAGTGGAATACCTGGAAACCCAGGGCCGGTTCCCAAATCTAAAAGTGGAAACTGCGGTTTGAAAAACTCTAGAAATATTAAGCTATCGATAAAGTGTTTGATGGCGACATCTTTTAGCGTCAAAAGTCGAGTGAAGTTCTCGTCTTTTTGGTTGTCCATCAATAAACGGTAGAAATGGGCGAGTTGCCGGCGCTGTTCATGGGAAACAACCGTGAAGTCATGATTGCGAAATACGTCATACAGACGATCATTGGCTTCCTCAAGAGAGTACACCTCTTGTGGCTTTTTGTGTTTTCCCATTAATTTTTTTGGGGCGTCAGAACTGGTGGTTTTGGAGGCAGCGGCAGGATGAGCCTTTTTAGTGGCCACGGCGTCAGGTTTTTTCTGACGTTCCTTGTAAGCTGAGTAGTTGGATTTGTTTTTATGCGCCATAATTTAAGCACTCATCCTAGGGGGATTTTGGCTCTGAGTCAAACGGGAGTTCAAAAACCTTGCGGTCTAAAGGGGGGGCATGCATATTTAAAAATATGATTATTTACGAAAAGTTAGACGGGATTCATAAAAAAGCAATTGATGAATTTGGAGCTGCTAAAAACCGCGAGGAGCTTTACCAATTCAAAGTTAATTACATGGGCAAAAATGGCTTATTAACTGAACTCATGAAAGAGATGGCCAAGCTGTCTGTGGACGAGAAGAAAGAGTTCGGCCGCCGAATTAACGTAGTTAAGCAAGATCTTGAGACTAAATACACAGAACTATTTGAGGCCCTAAAGCTCAAAGAGCTTGATGAAAAAATGCGTACTGAGCAGTTGGATCTGACGATGCCACCGCCAAAAAATCAGCGAGGCAGTCCACACCCGGTTCATCGCGTCCGCGATGAAGTCGTGCAAATTTTATCACGTGTGGGATATTCACTACGCCTGGGCCCATCAATAGAGAGTGATTATTACAATTTCGAAGCCTTAAATATCCCAAAAAACCATCCCGCGCGTGATATGCAGGATACATTTTTCGTGGATGAAACGAATGTTCTTCGTACTCACACAAGTCCCATCCAGATTCGCAGTCTAGAATCAGAATCATTGCCGTTACGAATTATCGGCACAGGTCCGGTATTCCGTGTGGATAGTGATATTTCCCATTTGCCTAACTTTCATCAAATTGAAGGCATGTGCGTCGATCGCAATATCTCAATGGCTGATTTAAAAGGAACAATCACTTATTTCGTAAAAGAATTTTTTGGTTCTGAATTAAAAACACGTTTTCGTCCTAGTTATTTTCCATTCACAGAGCCATCTGCAGAAGTTGACTGTCAATGCCCCATTTGCAAAGGCAAAGGTTGCAGTCTGTGCAAAAGTACGGGCTGGATTGAAATCGGCGGGGCAGGACTAATGAATCCAAAAGTGTTATTGTCGGCAAAGGTTAAATATCCTGAGTGGACTGGTTTTGCGTTTGGTTTTGGTCTTGAACGTATGGCCATTATCAAATACGGCATCCCAGATATTCGCTTGCTGCCTGAAAATAATTTGAGTTTCCTGAAACAATTCTAGAGTGGTGTGATCTTATGAAAATTTCGTTAAAATGGTTAAATGAACTGATCGCAATTGATGACTATATTAAAAAGCCAGAACCGCTAGCAGACATTCTGACTAAAGCCGGACTTGAAATTGAAGGCATTGAAAACAAAGCCAAGAACTTCGAGAACGTTGTAGTTGGTTTGATTTTGGAAAAAGATAAACATCCCAACGCGGACAAATTATCTCTATGTCGAGTCACGACGGGAAATGGGGTTGTTCACCAAATCGTTTGCGGTGCTAAAAATCACAAAGCGGGTGACCGTGTTGTAGTGGCTTTGCCCGGCGCTGTTCTTCCAGGAAATTTTGTCATTCAAAAATCAGTGATTCGCTCTGTGGAATCCTACGGTATGTTGTGTTCACTGAAAGAGCTTGGTTTGGCGGGAGATGCCGACGGTTTGTTGATTCTTCCGGAAACAGCGACAGTCGGTAAAGACTTCGCTGAATACTATGGCCAAGATGATGTTGTGTTTGAAATCAAAGTGACTCCAAATCGCGCCGATGTGTTAAGTCATTTCGGTCTTGCCCGAGAGCTGGCGTGTTTGTTGTCGCGCCCTTTGAAAGAAATTAAAATTGAAGACAGTCATGTCAAAAAAGACAAATCGACGAAAAAAGAAATCTCGCTGGTTGTAGAAGATTCGACACTGGCGCCTCGCTACACAGGTGCCTATATTGCGAATGTTAAAATTCAAAAATCTCCGGATTGGTTAGTAAAGCGTTTGGAATCTGTCGGTATCAATTCCATCAATAATGTCGTTGATATTACAAACTACATTTTGCAAGAACTAGGTCAGCCACTGCATGCTTTTGATGCGGATGAAATCCTAGATAAAAAATTAGTGGTCGGTCATCCTGAAAAAGGCGCTAAATTTGTTACTTTAGATGGAACAGAACTTAATTTGAGCGGTGAAGAGCTGTCGATTAAGAATGGCAAAAACGAAACGATGTGTTTAGCCGGTCTTATCGGTGGTAAGAATTCCGGTGTTAAAGACACGACTAAAAACATCTTTTTGGAGTCAGCGTATTTTATTTCTCATTCAGTACGTAAATCATCGCGTACCTTGGGTGTGGAGACAGAATCAGGATATCGTTTTTCTCGGGGAGTAGATCCAGAACTTACTCTATTCGCGCTAAAGCGTGCCGCTGATTTAATTCATCAAGTTGCTGAAGGTGAAGTGTATGGCGATTACTACGATGTATACCCGAATCCAATTCGCCGCGAGCCTATTTCTATCGCCATCGAAACGATTTCCGATCGAATGGGTTATGAAGCAACCGCTCTGATTTTTGAAAACTGGATGACTCGTCTTGGTTGCAAGGTCGATAAAATTAAAGAAAATAACTATAAAGTTACACCGCCAACATTCCGTTTTGATATGGACCACGAGATGGATTTAGTGGAAGAATATGCGCGTCTTCAAGGGTATGATTTGATTCCAGAAGCGTTGCCTAGCTTGTCGTATCGCCCCATTCCTCATGATTCAAAATATCAACAGACATTGCAAATCACTCAAGTGTTGAATGGTGTTGGTTTTGACGAAGCCTTTAATTATTCATTTGTAGGTAAAAAAGCAGAAGATGAATTTTTTGGCGATGTTGAGAAGCTAAATTCCCTTGGGCTGCGTGCATCTGCGGATCGCGTGGGTCTAAGAAATCCACTCAATGAAGATCTGAATGTGATGCGCTCAACACTATCATTCGGTCTAGTGCAAAATGCGATTAATAATATCAAGTACGGTAACAATCGTGGTTCTTTATTCGAAGTCGGCAAAACATTCAGCAAGAATTCTCAGAGTGCTATCGTTGAAAAGAACAGTTTAGGATTTGTTGTTTGGGGGCAAGACCATACAAATTGGAATGTGCCAGGCAACGCACCTATTATTTTCCACGTTAAAGAAGCCATCCAAGTGCTTGCTAAATCGTTTGGCATTAAGGCCTATATGTGGGAACAAAAAATCGATAAATTAACGGCGATCCCAACATGTTTTCACCCGTATCAGACTGCGGTGTTGGTCGTAGAAGGCAAGAAATGTGGATTTATTTCTTCATTGAGCCCTCTGGTTTTGGAAAACGAGAAAATTCGCGAACCTATGTGCGTGGCCGAGATTGATTTAGAGGCGTTCTTGCCGCAGACAGCGCGTCCGACGCGTATCAAAGACATTTCTAGATTCCCAGTAGTGGATCGCGATTTGGCCTTTGTGATGAAGAAGTCTCAGTCGGTAGGTGATGTTTTGAAAACGGTTCGTAAAGTGGTTGGTGGCAATCTGTTCGACCTTGAAGTCTTTGACGTGTACGAAGGCGATAAGTTACCGGTCGGTCAAAAAAGCATCGCACTTAGAATTCGTTATCAAGATCCCAATGCAGCCCTTGCGGATACGGCCGTTCAGGGATTTCAAGATCAGATTTTGAAATCGTTAAAGGATGACTTGGATATCACGATACGATCTTAATATGAGAGAGTTTCTTGATTTTCTTCCCCTATTTTTTATCACTTTCTTTCTGGTGTTCTTCTTGGTGGTTTTGCCGCGGAAAGCTGCGAAGCGAGCTTCGAAAATTGTTCAGTATTATCGCGGCAAAATCAGTTGGCCGTTGGGTACTATTTCTCTAAATTTTTCTGAAATGCGATTTCGTATTTCACGAGTCGGGCGGGGAGGCGGTTATTCCGGCGGTGGCTCTTACCCGGTTATGTACTCTTACGTGAAATCGTTTCCTAAGTTTATTATTGGGAGTGAGTCTTGTCATAAATACGCCCTGGGTCCGTTTCTTATTATGCCGAGCTCAAAAACCATTGAGATCTCGGGGAGAAAGTGTCTTGTAGCCTGCAGCGACATTAGTGTTATAGAAAAAATCGAAAAGCTAAAGGATGAACCCGTCGTGGCGAGATTGGCCGCGGCATTTTTTATAAAAGACTTTCACCACCTAACCATCAGCCGTCAATTTCATTGGCGAGGCTTGTTTTTCAAGCGTGAAAACGTTTTGAGATATACGTCTTTGCCCGAAATAGTATACGAAAACCCAGACCAATTGCGTCCTTTCCTGGAAAATTTGACCGAGTTTTGTCGAATGATGGATTTAACGTTGGGTCGCAATCTTAAAAAATAGCGGCTTGCGTAATATCCATAAGACACGCTTCTAAGCTCTTGATTTTGTTTAATAAGTATTTGAGACTGAATAAGTCTTTTAATAGGATTGAGGTTACAAATGGCAGGACAAAACGTCTGGAAATCAACGATGACGAAAGCCGATATCGTTGAAAAAGTGTACGATAAAATCGGATTCTCAAAAAAAGAAGCTAGCGACTTAGTTGAGCTGGTATTTGACACAATTAAAAACGAATTGCACACCGGCGAGAAAATTAAAATCTCTGGTTTTGGTAATTTCGTAGTGACTCAAAAGCATGAACGCGTGGGACGTAATCCTCAAACAGGTGATCAAATCATGATTTCCGCACGTAAGAAATTAACGTTTAAGCCTTCACAAGTTCTAAGAGCTATGTTGAATGGTGAAGACTACACTAACTTGAAAGATGATGATGACGACGGAGAATGAGACTAAAGAAGGAACTTTAATTTCAGCAACGAACCCGCAAGGGGCTTTGCCTGATGTTCCTGCTGTAACCCTATCATACGAAGAACAGATGGATTTTTTTCGTTTCGACAAAAAAAATCCAGAGGCATTTATTGAATTCAACTTAGCTCCACCGGTAGTTGAAGACGAACCCATCGATACAATTCAAAAACCACTGACAGAATCAGAACCTTTGTCTCTGCCAGCGGCTTTATGTGACGATCAATTATTAAACGAAATTCAAAGTATTCCTGATAAAATGGGATTTAAAATCGGTGACGTGGCTGACCTGTTAGCTGTAAAACAATATGTTTTGCGCTACTGGGAAAGCGAATTCGATATTTTAAAACCAAAAAAAGCAGGAAACAATCAACGTCTATACACTAAAAAAGACGTCGAGAATGCATTCCTTATTCGCAAGCTTTTACATCGTGATCGTTTCTCTATCGAGGGCGCTCGTTCAGCAATGAAGAACTTGAAATCATTTGTTCGTAAAGAGAACAAAAAGGAAATGGAATTAAAACAAGCATTCCACCGAATCGAAAACTTCCACCAGGATCTAGAAGACATCGCTCACCAAATTCGTCGCGTTCGTCAGCTATTTAAACTTCACGCCTAAAGG
>CAZCHT010000102.1:0-15919 GCA_964498705.1 uncultured Bdellovibrio sp.
TCTATTACAGTCAACGATCATCAATCTTCAAATTAACGTAGAAAATATGTCTTCAGCTAATTCTCGAATCAGAGACGTAGACGTTGCCGAAGAGACTTCTGAAATGACACGAAATAATATTTTATTACAAGCGGGTACTTCTGTTTTAGCGCAAGCTAATTCACAGTCCAATGTAGCACTAGGGCTCTTGAACAAATCATTCGGTGGCTAAGAGTAATTCTTAGCTCTGTTCTGATCCAGGTTGTTCGATCTTGATTCTTTCAAGATCACCCTTCAAGAATTTAGTGGCCTCATGATCTGATACTTGCTTTTTAGTTCTGTTTCCTGCGCGTGGAGTGCATTTGCACTCCACATTTATCTAGGAATTAAAGCTGTCGAATACAGACTATTTAAGTCTGTCACAGGGTGGTTCAAAATATAGATAATAGCACCTATTGCTATTTCTAATGAGAAGGTCGCCTTTCCTTTCGTCTTTTTCAATTATTTGAAAAATCTACCAATTAGTTGCATCAAAAAAAATTAGATCCTTGATCTGCATTCCCAGAAGATTATAGTCCGTGGATTATTAATCCGGGGGGATCAATGAAACGTTTTTCTCTATTTTTCATTCTAACTTTAGTCGTTGAGATTGCATTGTCACAACAAGTAGCTTTAGGTCACATTACTCAATTCAATGTGGCTAGCGATGTGTTACCAAAAATCAAACAGCAGGCAAAACCGGATGATGTATGGAGTGATGTTTCTGTAGATCTGAACTGGTTATTGGGCGGGATCAATTCTAAATCGTGTGCAGGATCTCAAAAAACCTACATCGGTTGCGTGATGGCAGTTCAAGCCTTCGCCTCAGTTCTTAAGAAAAACTTAGAAGTTATTCCGGTTGCATTGTTGAACGGCAAACAACCTTTTTATCAAGGGGATCGATTAGCTTTAGTCGAGATGCCTTTGCCTACGATTAAAACACCGAAAGAAGCATTTGGGTATTTTGAAGAGGTGCGTAAGCAATTAAGCACTCGATTTTTCGCAGCGTCAGCGGCTTTTATCAAAACTCCAAATTCAGATTTTGAGCTCTTGTTAACTGAGCTAAACAAACGTGCGGGTGTGGATGCTAAGCCAGCCGTATTTGTGGCGGCGGCGACTAAATATTTTGAATCGGCTCTTGATCCTCATACATCAATGCGACCAACAAAAGAAATGGAACTGGCGAGCAGGGAAAATGGAGAATCATTTGTCGGCATCGGTATCGAGTTCGTAAAATTAGAACAAGGTCTAATGGTTAAACGCGTATTGAAAGGTTCGGGCGCAGGTTTGGCCGGTGTTCAAGCCGGTGATATCGTGACGGCTGCGGATGGCAAGGCTTTCAAAGGAATGTCCGACGAAGGCATGGCCGCAGCAATGCGTGGTGTGGAAAACACTACGGTTAAGTTAACTCTCGAGCGTAATTTAAAGGTATTGGATATCAGCATAGTTAGAAAGAAAATCGTTAATCCCGTGATCAGCTCAGAGAGCATGAACTTCAATGGAAAATCGATTGTGTATATTCGCTTAACTAATTTCATGTACTCAAACATCTGTGATGAATTTGCGGGTGTAATTTCAGCTTGGGATAAACAAAATATTTCGGGTTATGTGCTAGATCTAAGAAACAATCCGGGTGGAAACGTTTTGATGGCGTCGTGTGTTGGCGGAATGTTTTTAGGTAATAACAAAGTGATCTCATACTTTGAAAAGAAATCTATGTTTGGGATCCAGTATGATTCATTGCCAACGAAAGCCAGCGTAACAACGAACAAACCATTGAGTGTGTTAGTGAACGCCTATTCAGCTAGTGCATCAGAATTAGTTTCTGGTGCCATTCGCGATTACAACCGCGGTTATATCGTTGGCCAAACAAGCTTTGGTAAAGGCTCCTATCAAGGGTGCTCTCCTCTGCAGAGACAAGGAGAACTGACTATCTGTTCGACTCAAGGTTTGTTCTTTGCTCCATCTGGCAATTCAAATCAAACAATGGGTATCGAGCCGCATATTTCAGTTTACATGAATAAAGAGGTGCAAGAGTCAGAAGCATATGCCATGAGAGAAGCGCAGATGTATCTGTTTCCTTTACCATCTAAGAAGATGCCTAATGCACCGGTGGGAACTTGGAATCAATTAAAAGCTCCTAAGCAATGCTTGCAGAATTTGAAACTTGAATCAGTGTATGATCAAGCGGCTTCAAGCATACCGTACTACAAAGACTACCAATTATTAAATGGCTTAGCGGCCGTTAACTGCTGGGGCGCCCAGTAGTCAATTTGATGAATCGTCGTTTTATTATTTACGGAGGCTTGATAGTTATTATCGGGCTTCTTTTTTTTCTGATCAGAAATCCTGTTTTCTTTGTCGACAGAAATATTGATCCAAGCACACCGAAAGCTGATCAATATAATTTACGCCATCACGTCGAGATCTTGGCTGCGGCTAAACCGGCGCGCACATTCAAAAACCCAGAAGCGTTAGAAACCGCGGCGGACTATATCTCTGGCAAAATAGAAGACTATGGCCTGGTGTCTAAAAAAATCGGATTCGTAGTTAATGATAAAACGTTTTATAATGTAGTGACTCATTTGGGGCCATCAGATGGCGAAGCGATTGTAATTGGCGCCCACTATGATGCGTTTGATGAATTGCCTGGCGCAGATGATAATGCCAGCGGAGTTGCCGGGTTGTTAGAATTAGCAAGAATGCTAGCGCCAATGAATGATCGATTAAAGCGACCAGTGATTCTAGTGGCGTATTCATTGGAAGAGCCACCTAATTTTCGCACAGAAAATATGGGCAGTTATATCCATGCGCAAATGATGAAAGAGCAGGGACGCGCAATTAAATTGATGATCTCACTGGAAATGATTGGCTATTTCAAAGATGAATCGGGAACTCAAGATTATCCAATCCCGGGTTTGAGTTTGATTTACTCTAGCCGAGGAAATTTTATTTCTATTGTTGGTCGATATGAAGAGTGGTCGATCATGCGTAAAATAAAATCGCATTTTATGAGGGGCACAGATTTGCCAGTGTATTCTGCAAACGTCTCAAAAAATATTCCGGGAGTAGATTTCTCTGATCATGCTAACTATTGGAATCAAGACTTTCCCGCTGTGATGATCACAGATACGGCATTTATGAGAAATCAAAACTATCATGAGAAGACGGATTTGCCCGAGACTTTGAATTACAGACTAATGAGTGAAGTTGTAAATGGTGTGTATACGGTTGTTATTGGACTTTAAGGATGAGATGATGCCAGATCATTTTTCTGATTTAGCGAGTAGGCAAATATTTTATCAATACTTCCATAGCAATCTTCTATTTGGGCATCAAAAGTTTTAATATTCCCTAGAATATTTTCTGTTGTCGTGGTTATGATTTGAAGGCTTTCTCGCAGAATTTCTGAGAATCTCTTCATACTGTCTATCGAGTGTTTGAAATCTATCGACTGCGAGTTGATGCGCGCAACCTCTATGTAGGCTATTTGACTTACAAGATCGATCCCGTTGACAAGTTTGCGTGTATCTTTATTAAGCTCAGCAAATTGTTCAATCAGCAAAAAGGTCTCTTGCTGAGTTGATGAAAATGAATGTGTAGTGGATCTTACCAATTGGATAAACGTTGAAGAAATTTTTGAAAGATCTTCGAAGACATGGCTGCTTTGATCAGTTTTTCCTGCCTTGAGGGTCTCTTGAACAAAGTAATTCACCATATCAGTTAAAAATTTGATAGAGCAAATTTGCTTTGTGAAGATAAGGTTCGCCTCATCAATTTTCTTTGCATCAACTGCAAATCTATTTAGGTGATCATTCACAGTTGACACAAGAGAATTAAAATTTTGAGCGATAACTGATAGAGAACGTCCTTGCTCTCCAACTTTAGAAGAAAACACTTGAATGTTTAGAGATAGTAATTGGAATTCATAGAATTTTTCTTTAAGAAATGCTGTTTGTTTAGTGAAAACTGCATTGCTTTGTTCTAAATCGTCGATCTTTTTAAAAATATTTTCAGTGTTTGTTGACGCATTTTTAGCTTCTTTGAAAATCGATCTTAGAAGCTCATTTTCAATTTCATCACGAGGTATCTCTTGCGATTTGTTTTTTAATTCAGTATCACGTGCCAAGATTTCCGCCCGAAATGCTTTGGTAGAAAATTCTTCGTAGGTTTTGAAACCAAGAGAATCTAAAAGCGTTGTTAGGTAGTTTCTTGAAGCTTCGATTCCTTCCGATTTTTCGATTTCGAGCAGTTTCTTGTAGGATTCTTCGATTATGCTTTTGAACTGAGTTGTTGGTTTCATGCGGACCGAGAGGTATCTGTCGCCAACGGGAAAGACTACGGCCATGACCCAATAAAACGATCCGTCTTTTGCCATATTTTTAACATAGGCGGCGATGGTTTTTCCACTTTGAATAGTTTCCCATAGAATTTTAAATACTATTTTGGGCATGTCTGGATGACGAATTATATTGTGAGGGGAGCCAATAAGTTCCTCTTTCGAGTAACCACTAATTTTCACGAATACGTCATTGCCAAATTCAATTCTGCCTTTATCGTCAGTTATTGAAAAAAATAGTTCTTGAAGGTCGAATTTACGTTCTATTTGAGTGGGCGCTACTCGTTGCATGTGTACATCATCGGTTGTGGCCGGCCATTCCTATATGACGGCCATCATGTTAGGCAGATTATATAGATCAGCTGTCACAATCTACGACAGCTGTCTAGCTAGAGCTACGGTAGTTTGGCAATGGGAAGGTGATTTGTGGCCTTTCTATTGAAGATTAATAAAGTAAGTATTAGGAGTCTCAAATGAATACAATTCTATCTTGCCTTTTAACAGTTTGCCTTTTAGCTATACCTTCAATTTCTAGCGCGGAAAAAATGACTGAGGAAATGGCTGCCGTAAAATTGAGATTGTTTTTAGGCCTCCAGCCGGGGGTTAGATATGTTTACAAAGGAACTCTGAATCATCCCGCGTATGTGGTAAAAATTAGAGATAATTCCACAGATATTGATAAAGGCCCGATGACTTCAGTAGAAGCTACAATTTCAATTGGCCCAACAGAAGATGGCAGTTATGTAACTCGCGGTTTAGATATTTCGAAATCTTTAGTAATCGAAACGGAATCGGATCCAATTATTCACTATCAAAGATTAGGTGCTAACAAAAGTGTTGTTGCGGAATCAACTGCGCCTCTTCAATCCAGTTATACGGTTGCTATTCCTAGAACTAAAAAATCTTTGAAAGAAACGGATTTAGAAGAAAATGAAAAAACTTTAAGAATTACACAGACAGACGAGAAGGTATCAGTTCTGGCTTTCACAAAAAATTCAGACGGAACTATTAATATCGAAAGCAGTTCAAAAGCACGTCCATGGGGCGCTTGGGGACCAAAAGTAAAAGATGGAAATCAGCACAACGATAACTTTAAAATCGTTAACGTCGCGCCCATTTCGCCAAGATAGCACCTAAAAGCACGACTAACGAATTGAAATGCAGACGTATGTCGTGCTTACAAAATCTCACAATAAGAAAAACTAGACTTAAGAACACGCAAAGTGTTCCGAACTAATACGTATCAATTAAGAACAGAATGTTCTTTTAGCCAATGGATGGCAAATATCAAGGAGGATTATCGGTATGCAAGGAGGATGATATGGGTTTACGTATTAACACAAATGTGGCTGCCTTAAATGCGCAGAAAAATTTGTACATGACAGGTATTAATCAAAACCGGTCAATGGCAAGACTCGCTTCGGGTCAAAGAATCAATCAAGCCGCAGACGACGCTGCTGGTTTAGCAATTTCTGAAAATTTGAAAGCTCAAATTCGAGGATTACGCCAAGCTAACAGAAACGCGAATGACGGTATTTCACTGGTGCAAATCGCAGAGGGCAGTTTGAACGAAGTTTCAAACATGATTATCCGCCTTCGTGAGTTGGGCGTACAAGCCGCATCAGATACAATCGGCGACACGGAAAGGAAGTTTTTAGATGTTGAGTATCAACAGCTAAAATCCGAGGTTCAGCGTGTAACGGAATCAACACAATACAATGGGTATGATCTACTCAACGGAACTGGTGGTGTTATTGATATCCAAGTCGGTGTAAATAACGATCCATTTAAAGATAGGATTTCATTTAATGCAGGTGCTGCAAATTCGACACTTGAAGCGCTAGGAATTGTAAGTGAATCATTAGAAACCAAAGAAAGTGCGCAAGTCAGCTTATCGGCTTTAGATAATGCACTAGTTTCAGTGAATGCAATTCGAGCTAACTTCGGCGCCATGCAGAACCGATTACAATCAACGTCTAATAACTTGTTAGTATACGATGAGAACATGTCGGCAGCTAATTCACGCATCAGAGATGCGGACGTAGCGGCAGAGAGTGCAGAGATGGTTAGAAATAGCATCTTAATGCAAGCAGGTACATCGGTTTTAGGACAAGCTAATCAGATGAATCAATTAGCATTGAAATTATTAGGTTAGTAAAAATTGAAACCATCCTTTCTTTATGTATTGATATGGCTTTGCTGTGGGTTAGCGATTGCTAACTCGCCAGGTCCCTCAGTACTTAAAATGGGAATGGTGCTTGAGCCCAATTCTTTGAATCCCGCGTTTCGGGGGACGATAGAAGAGGGATTGGTTAACTCACTGATGGTTAGAAGCTTAGCTCACTTTGATTCAAACAGTGAACTAGTGCCTCACGTAGCGATTTCGGCGCCCCAATTTAAAAAAAATAAATTGGAATTTGAAATTCGTGCGGATGCCAAGTGGGATGACGAAACTCCAGTAACCTGTGCTGATTTTCAAACCGGACTTTTTTCTCAGAAAAAATTTCGGAGTTCTTCAAAAGGCAAAGTAGACAAAATAGAGATTGCAATCGACAACCTTAGAAAATGCATCGTGCATTTTAATATTCGTAAGCCGATTTACACTCTCTATATGCCCCCTCCCTTACCGACCCATATCGAAAAATCCAAGATCGAGGCTAGCGAAAATGAAATTGAGTATTTGAAAAAGACTCAATACAGCCTCGATCCAACTTTCAAGGGACTGGCCAACGGTCCTTATAAAATTAGTGTTTATAAACCAGGATATTATATTGAGTTAGAACGAAACTCTGTGTTCTACGGGCAACGGCCATTTTACGATAAATTGCAGATTCGTTTCTATAGTTCCTTGCAAGGAATTATAAATGCATTCTCGTCTCAGGAAATAGATATGATTTTAAATGGGCTGACTTCAGAACGCGCAGAGGAAATTCAGAAGATCATCACTGAAAAGAAACTCAAGAGCAAAATAGTATCTAGAGCCTCGACTAAATTGATTCACTTAGAATTCAACATGAAGCGAAAATATATCAGCGACTTAAGAATACGTCAGGCGATGTCCCTACTGATCGACCCTAAAGAACTAGCTAAAATTGTGGGTGGTGACGGCGAGCTAACGGGAAGTCTAGCTCATTTTACGGATCCTAATTTTATGACTGAATATTCGCAGCCTAGATATAAATTAGATTTCAAAAAAGCAGTTCAGCTAATCAAGGATTCAGGATACTTAAAAAATCCAGTGGAACTTGTTTTGACTTATAATTCTGAAAATTTGGATCGCGAGCGAGTCGCTGTTTACCTGCATAACAAGTGGACCGCCGCCGGTCTGAAAGTTTTTCTGAAAAAGCAGCTGAAGCGTGTATTGATTGGCGAGACTGTTAAAAAAGGCGATTTTGATGTTGCCGTATTCAGCTGGTCTCAACCAAAACTTCAAATCAACCGCTCGTTTTTTGATCCGAAAAATATTCCATCGGTAGCTAATCAGTGGCAGGGAAGTAATTATGCACGCTGGGAAAATAAAACAGCCGATGAGGCGATGAGAAAAGCAGACGAAGAGTACGATGTGCAGAAAATTAAGACTCAGTTAAAAAAATTCTATATTGAATTTAATAAAGACCTACCGTGGTTACCTTTGTATTTTGAAAACAGGATAACGGTGGTTCCCGATAGTTTTACAAACTATACGGTATTTCCCGACTGGGAATCAGAGACGTACGAAGTAGAAGCGTGGCGATAAAAAAGGCCCCTTAGATAAGGAGCCTTTGTTAATTAGCTCAATTTACAGAATTAATTAGAAAAGAAAACCAGTTACAACATATGGTATAGTTGTGTTGTAAGTCAGTGACTCGAAACTAGATGAAAGTGTTTCATTTTCTGTGAATTTAACACTTTTCACAGCGAGCTTAGCGCCCATGTAAAAGTTAGGGGCTAAGAACGATCTATAGCCTAAATCTATTTGATAGCCAGTGCCTTTTTTGTATTCGCCATCTGTTGCACTTAAAATATAGGTAGCAACAATGCTGAAACCGCGTTCACCAATGTAGCCAAGGCTTGGACCCATGGCACTTGCCGAACTTGACGAATCGGTATCTTTGAAGCTTTTTGTTGAATAAAGAAGGCCAAGGTAGACACCAGATCCCATAACGTTTCCAAGTGAAATATCATAGATATTATTTGAAGATTCGCTGTTTGTTGTTGTGCCGCTATAGACTGTTTCAGTTTTTGATACGATATAACTAAAATCGACTCCCAAAAGCCAACCGCCTCCGCCGCCACCTTTTGCATAACTATTTACTGGAACAAGTGCTAACGCAAAAAATAAAATCGCATAAAACGTTTTCATAAATATTCTCCTTAAAAAAGTATTGTTTTAATCCTTGTGATCATTTTATCCCTAGGATTTTGTGAATTGAAGTTATTTTGTTTAGTTACAGTAATTTGGATGATAGGCTGGGTGAGCAAAAAACTCGCGCATCATAATATCAGGTCTAGGCTTACTTGGTGTTGCTAATAAAGCCCGAGGCCACTAGGCATTGAAGCATTTCTTGGGCGGAAGAAACCATGTCTTCCAGCTCGCCCATTTTTTCAGGGCAAATATCAAGATTCTCTTTAGAGGCTTTGATAAGTTCATTCACTTCACACTGTTTAGTCATAATTTTAGATAGCAATTTTTGTTCGCGAGCAATAAGGACTCTAGAGATCACGTATATTAAGTCAGGATGTGATTGGTACAATGTTTTACGTCGCGAACCTTTACCCGCGACTTGCACCACTTCAAAATCCAGTAGGTCTTTAATGGCTAAACTGACCAAAGCTTTTGAAACTCTCAAACGTTTTACAATCGTGGTCGCATCAATTGGTTCTTTTGATAAAAAGATAGTCGTCCAGATTTGACCATGTACTTTTTTAAAACCCCAGTACTGAATGAAATCACCAATTAAAGAGCATAGGTCCGCCATTGGTTTAGGGACCCGATGGGTTTCATGTACTAGTACTCCGTTATGATATCTGTGGGGCATATTTGTACTATATCGTTTTGCTACGTAAACTCAATTTATAAGTCAGGTGTCCTGTCCTAAGACAGACTTATGGCTTTTTGATATAATTATAGAAGCCAATTAGCCCAAGCAAAGTGGCTAAAACAAACAGTACAAAGCTCATCGTGGGTATTCCCAGGACGAAATCGCCATCATGTTTGCTCGCATATATGTGCGAGGCGCTAAGGATTAAAGAGGCCGTGATGATCCCTAAAAACAAAAGATTAAACGAGGATTCGAACGATTTTTTTAAGTCCTGAAGTTCAGCGAATTGGAATCTAAAATGGTGTTCTGGGCTGTTCAATTTTTTGATTAAAAAGTGTAATTGGCGAGGCAAGTTGTTGATAAAGTTCTTAGATTCGCGGGCCATCTGACCAATATCCGCTGCGATTTTCTCGGGGCTCATTTGATGCTGAATGAGCTCGCCAGCAAATTCGATAGAGTACTGCAGGAAATCGAACTCTTTTAAGATCTTTCGGCCCATGCCCTCGATCGAAACGATGGATTTGAAGAACATCATCAGTTCTGACGGAACGACTAACTTGTTTTTAGATGCGATACCAGCGGAGCTCATCAGCAGCTTGCCTAGATTAACATTTTTTAGTGTGAGTCCATAGTAAGGCGCAATCAGTTCTCGTAGCTCTTTGGCAAATACGTCGATATTAACTTGGTCCGTGAAGGGCGCTAAATCGACATATTCATAAGCTAAGCGATCGTAGTCTTCTTTGCTTAAGGCATACAGCATGTTAGCGATCGAACTTTGAGTTTTTGCATTCAAGCGGCCAACGACGCCGAAATCGATTAGACCAATTGAGTTTCCAGAAAATACGAAAAAGTTTCCCGCATGTAAATCGCCATGAAATAATCCGTCAAAGAAGACCATTTTTAAATACGCACGTAGTCCTTTTTTAATAATTTCGTGGGAATCTACATTAGGTTGATTAAGCGCACTTTCGTCTGAAAGCGGAATGCCTTTTAATTTTTCCATAACCAGAACACGCTCGGTTGTCAGTTCTTGATAAACTTTAGGAACTACAATGTCAGGTTGAGATTGAAAGTTTAAAGCAAACCGGCGGATGTTATTGGTCTCGACGATAAAATTAGTTTCAAGTTCCAGCGTTTTAAAATATTCGTCTACAATCGCTTTAGGATTAAATGCGCGAGATTCAGGAACGTACTTAGTCAGTAGGTCAGCAATAAAATAAAGGACCCCTAAATCATCATTGATCACGTCGATAATGCCCGGACGCTGAATTTTTAGAACGACGTCTTCGCCGGTTTTTAATCGCGCCTGATGAACTTGTGCAATACTGGCACATCCAATCGGAATGGGATCAATATATTCAAATAAATCTAATTGGGCGCCTATTTCATGCTGTAAGACGCCTTGTAGGATTTCAAACGGTAAAGGCTGTACATTTCCGTGTAATTTCGAAAATTCGATGACGTAGTCTTCGGGAACTAGATCGGGACGGGTAGCTAGTAGCTGCCCCAATTTAACAAAGGTAGGCCCCAGTTCTTCAAACGACATACGAATACGCTCCGCCGTCGAAAAATTCTCATAATTCGACGATATGAAACGTTCGATTAAATACTGTCCTAGGTTGATTTGCTCAGCGACTTTATAAAAACCGTGCTTAGCGAACACCCCGACGATGGTTCTTAACCTGGCCGCGTTTTTTAGAGTTTTTCCTAGAGGATTCAGTCTTTGCCCCAGACCCGCCACTATTTTTCTCCTTGTTCTTAAAGCTACGTTGCGGATTTCGTTCGCGATTACTATCGCGGTCACGATCTTT
Source organism: uncultured Bdellovibrio sp. (assembly GCA_964498705.1). Classification (GTDB taxonomy): domain Bacteria; phylum Bdellovibrionota; class Bdellovibrionia; order Bdellovibrionales; family Bdellovibrionaceae; genus UBA2316. The sequence continues at coordinate 11,190 of CAZCHT010000102.1, forward strand.
GTCTTTGTCGCGATCTCCGCGCTGTGAATTTTCACGTTGAGAATTTTCGACGTCAGATTGTGGTTTTCTGCGATCGCCGCCACCACCACCACTGAACGATTCGTTACGAGAACGAGATTGAATCGCTTGGTCTAATCTTTCTAATATTGAACTACGTTTTGAGGTTTGGACTTTATATTCAACGCCCGCTCCCGAGTTGAAGCTAGAGTTTTTATCACCACTCTGTTTAACTTCATAAGGTGTTTCAAAGCGGGCCTCTTCACGTTGGTTTTTGTTTTGAGAATGATTTTGAACTTGAGATCTAAAATCTTTATCAATACGTGTTTGTTCAACGTCTTCATTTCTATTCTCGTTTTTATTTGCCGGCTGAAACTGAGGACGATTTTTGCCGCCACCAGAATTTGGTTGGCCAAAACCCACCTTATCTTTTTTCTTAAACATACGTTCAGCGAATGAACCACCACGTTTGTTCTTGAACTTCTTGCTACCACCGCCGCCACCACGAGCATTAGCTTGATTGCGGTTTTGGCTTTCGTTGGGTTGTTGCTGGCGAGCATTCGGATTGCGCCGTGAATCTTGTTTAATTTGATCCATGTTCTGTTGTTCACGTTTAGCCACTAATTCTAGCGGCATAAAATTGATTTGTCCCAGCTCAGAATCTGTCGCAACGACTTTGATTTTGATAGCATCACCAATTGTGAATCTTAACCCTGTCTTTTTGTTATATAAACTTAGAGTTTTTTCATCGAACTCAAGGCGCTGTGATGATAACTCGTCGATTTTAACTAATCCGTCGATCTCATATTCACGTAATAAAACGAAAACACCGAAACGGACAACCGAGCTAATCATGCCTTCGAATTCGTCGCCCAGGAATTTCTCCATGAAGCGAGCTTTTTTGATCGCTGTGATTTGGCGTTCGGCTTTTGCGGCTTTTTGCTCGCAACTAGATAACCAAGTCGCGGCTGTTGCCAGGTCTTCTTCTTCAACTTCGTTATATTTTTTCCCTTTTAGAATTTGGCTCTTAATCAAGCGATGGACAATCAAATCTGGGTAACGTCGAATCGGCGAGGTAAAATGAGTGTAATTATCAAATCCCAAGCCAAAATGGCCTACGTTATTTACCGAATATTTGGCCTGATTCATTGAACGTAATGTTAAGATATTCAATACATGAGCCTCTGGCTTACCAGAGAACTCTTGCAAGGCACGAGTTAGGCGCTTTTGCAGTTTGCCGTCGTCCAATTTAACTTTACCACCAAAATTATGAAGGTAGCGCTCTAGCATTTTGATAGAGACTTCATTTGGTGGTTCATGGATACGGTACATCGACGGGATTTGTGAGTTCGTTAAAAACTCGGCCACCGAGACGTTCGCGATCAACATAAGTTCTTCAATCAAACGATGGGCAAACAAACGCTCTGAGCGAATAACATCGACGGGAACTCCGGACGCATCGATCTCTAACGTTGTTTCAGGAATTTCAAGATCCAAAGATCCATCGCGGAAACGTTTAGCCATCAGTATTTTAGCTAATTCACCACATTTAAGAATATTTTCTTTAACGTGTACAAATTTTTCAATATTTTGGCCTTCGATGATTTCTTGAGCTTCACCATAGGTAACGCGCGCTTTAGATTCCATAACGGCTTCATAAAAGCGACTTTCTACTTTGGTGCCCGCGAAATCGAAATACATCTCAGCAACCATACACAATCTTGGAACGTGTGGGTTCAAAGAGCACAAACCGTTGCTTAGAACTTCAGGTAGCATTGGAATAACGAAATTAGGGAAATAGATACTATTTCCACGCAAATAAGCTTCTTCATCAATCGCCGTTTCCTGTTTCACATAGTGACTGACGTCCGCAATGGCGACAAGCAAGCGAAAACCACGATCAGAACGCTCAACATAAACAGCATCATCGAAATCCTTTGCTGTTTTACCATCAATAGTGATCAAGTTTAAATCACGGATGTCTTTACGACCTTTGAATTCTTTTTCATTCGGCTCTGATTTAAATTTTTTAGCTTCTTTTAGAACCTCTTCTGGGAAGTTCATCGTAATCTGCTGAGTTAAGGCCACGCGTTTGATATCGTTCAGTGGGTCTTCAATATCGCCGATGATTTCAACGACTTTACCAATCAGTTCTTTACCTTTTTCGGGGTATTGAATGATTTGAGCTGCGACTAGATCGCCCGTTTGGCACTCGAGATTGTTTTTCGTTTCGATAACTAAATCGCTGCCCCAAGAATTGGATTCATCTTTTAAGATGCCATAGCTTTTTGTAATTTGTTTATATTTGCCTACAACGGTAACCGTAGATCGTTTAATGATTTCAATGATTTCGCCTCGAAATTTTTGTGATCCAGATTCTGGAAAAACATCGGCTAGAACATAGTCATTAGTCATCACCCCATCCATTGCGTGGCGGGGGATATATACATCTTGGTGGTCTTTGGAATCGGGAATTAGGAATCCAAATCCGTCAGGGTTGCGCTTTATAATTCCCTTCAGAAATTTCTTTTTAACCATGGACTAAGTTTGAGGTTCTGACTTTGCAAAGTCAAATAAGGAAATGAATGATGTCTATTTAAACAAAGCTCCCCAATTTTTCTATTTCCGAACTCGGATATTTCATCGTGAAAAGTCCGATAAAAAGGCCAAACCAAAAGAATTTCATGCTGAGGAGAAACAGTTGATTTGGGAAAAAACATTGAGTGCTCTATCGGAACTGCAAGACGAGAGCGGAATCGAAATTTACGGGCTTGTCCTGGATAAGGAAGGTCTGCATATCGTTTTTTCAACTCCGTATTTTAACGAAAATATACTGATTTTGGATTGGGAAATGCGTTTGAAGCGGGATCTTTCCATCGAGTTTGCCCGTCCTATCTTGTGTGAACCAGTGGGCAATCATGAGCAAATGAAGGATCTATTGATGGAAATCTATGGATCGCAAATCAATATAGAGAGCAATCAACTGCAATGGCGAAATCCATTTAATAGTTTGAAACTTATCTTTGATGGCCATCGAAGGGCGCGATTGTTTAAAGACCCATTGCGCGTCGTTTTTCAGCCATCTTTGGTGTTTGAAATCGGTAAACAACGTTCACACGCTTCATTTTGTTGATTTCAATTGCATAAGAAAACAGCTAAACTGGAGTAAAAGCACGCGGCGCATTACGCTTGGAAAAATGCCCCATAGTTCTTAAATTCAATGTCGAACAAGTTTGCTTTTTGAAATTTCCTATCAAAAAAAAATTAAAAAATTTTAATTCGAGCATGCCGATAAGATGCGCTGTCATCAGTAGTTTGCGAGATTTATTAATTTGAAAATTTTATTTAATAAAATAGTAAACATTTGTTCAATTTATAAGCACCATTTTGTGATGTTATTTGTACACGTTTTATTTCTATCAAAGATTTTAACTGATCGAAATCACTAAAACGTTTTTAGATTGATCTCAACTTCAAGACTTATTACCATTTATTTATTGTGATTAAAAAATGGTTAAATTAACCAAATAAACTAGCAGACATAATCTGCAAGGAAGGAATTAATATGAAAACGATGACAATTTTGGTTGCTGTTGCATTGTGCGCAACTTCAGCTTTTGCTTCTAAAGCAAGATTGAAAGCTCTTCAATCGTCTCCACACTTACAAGATTCACGTGATGTGATTAGCCGTGAGCCAGATCAAGCTCTTGCGCATGGTGAATTCGTATCTATCGAATCATCTGCAAACGCAGCTGGTGCTAACGATACTGCTCCAAACGGAGAAGGTGGTTTCGTTCGTAAAATCAATGACACGTCTGCAATGGGTGCTTGGATCGGTGCTAAATCTGAATCTCTAGCTACTGGTGCATTATCTGATGCTGGTTCTACACAAACAATTCAAAATCCTTTGAACCTTTACTACGCTTCTAAAGCTGGTGATATGGCTTGGGGTGTTGGATTGAATTACTCAAACTTTGAAAACAAAGTTACAAAAAATAAAGCATCTTCAATGGGCTTAAACGCTGGTATCTCTAGCGCTGCTGGTTGGGAAGCTCAATTAGGTCTTGGTTTGACTGGTGAAGCAACTGTTGCTGACACTACTAAGTTCGAACAAAAATCTCCAATGTCCTTATCTGGTGGTTACTGGATGGATACTATGTTCCTATTCGGTAAATACGCAATGGGTGGCGGAAAAGCTAAAGACATCGCATCTGGCACTACTACTACTGATAAAGACACTAACTCTATCGAAATCGGTGTAGTTAACTCACATAAAAAAGATGGCGCAGATTTCTTCTACGGCGTTTCTTACCTTATGACTACAAACAAAGTAGCTAACGGAACTAAAACTGAAGGTTCTTCACTTCCAGTAATCGTTGGTATCGAAGCTGACGCTACTTCTTGGATGGTATTAAGAGCATCTATCAAGCAAAACATCTTGTTAGGTTCTTCTAAAACAACACCAAACGGTGGTTCTGCTTCAGAAATCAACCTACAGGACAGCACAGTGGTTGCTTCTGGTTTAGGTATGAAACTTGGCAAATTCATGGTTGATGGCTCTTTAGCAGCTACAACTGGTCAATCTGGTAAATTAGGTTCTGACGCTGGTTTCTTATCAGATGTTAGCTTAACTTACGCGTTCTAATTTTAGTCGATAAAAATCACTAAACGAAAAAGGGCTGATGCGAAAACATCAGCCCTTTTTTTTGGGTGCCAGGTCCTCTTTCCGGAAG
>CAZCHT010000103.1:0-15917 GCA_964498705.1 uncultured Bdellovibrio sp.
AGTCTTTGTCTTTCTTGCTCTTTTTTAATTTTACAGAGCCCAACTCAAACGGGCTCATTTGGATACTTTTAGCTACATTTTTTTTATTGAAATACAACTGAGCCGCTTTTAGAACGCTGGCTTTATCTTTCTTACTAACAATTAGAACCATACCGACGCCGCAATTAAACGTAGTCAGCATATCGTCGTGACCGATGCCGGCTTTGGCTTGTGCTTTTTTGAACAATTCAGGAAATTCCCACTTAGTTAATTCGCAGTACATAGATTGAGGAATCACGCGTGGAATATTTTCGATACCGCTGCCTGTAATATGCGCGGCGGCTTTAATTTTGATTTTCTTTTTCAACGCTTCTAAGAACTCAACATATAAAAACGTCGGCGTCAGAAGTGTCTTCTTAAATGCAGATGATTCATTGGCAAATATTTTTCTAACTAATGAAAAACCGTTTGAGTGGAATCCAGAACTTGGCAAGGCAATCAAAACATCGCCGACTTTCACATTATGAGAACCCCAACGTTTTTTTTCATCGACCACGCCGACAGCAAAACCGGCGCAATCGAAATCATTGCCAGCATACACACCGGGCATTTCAGCCGTCTCGCCGCCGATCAATGCTAAATTACTGTTGTCGCAGGCGTGCTTGATCGATGCTAAAATATGCTTGGCTTGATTAAGATCTAATTTACCCATTGCTAGATAATCTAAGAAGAACAACGGTGATCCGCCTGTGCACATAAGATCATTCACACACATCGCGACTAAGTCTTGGCCGATACCTTCGTAATGTTTAAGCTCAACTGATAGTTTAACTTTAGTTCCTACGCCATCGGTACAACTGATGATACATGGATTTTTAATCCCTTTAGGAAGTCTGAATAATGAAGCAAACCCACCCACGGCTTCTACGATTTGAGACTGATGAGGTGATTTTTTATTAGATCGACTACCGATCCAATCTACAAATTTATCACCTTTAACTATATCAACACCGGCGTTTTTATAAGTGATTGATGACTTTTTCTTTTCTTTGCTTTTTGACTGTTTTGAAGACGATTTTGCGCTCGGGTTTTTGACGCTAGCAACGCCTATGCTAGTGAACGTTCCGCTAGTGTTTGCATTAGCACGAAATTTGTTCATAATCACCCTTGGTATGGATGTAATGTGTAATCGGGATCGAATTTTTTGTCAAAAACAAATCTCTAACATGGAGGATAATAATGAAAAGTTTTTTAATGGGAATGTTGTCACTGATTGTATCGCTGTCGATCACTGCTGCGTGGGCGGCGGAAGAGAAACCAAAAACATCAACAGCATCCGCAAAAACTCTATTTGATTTCAAAGTTAAAGATATCGATGGCAAAGACGTCGACTTAGCTCAATATAAAGGCAAAGTTACATTGATCGTCAACACCGCCTCGGCGTGCGGCTTCACTCCGCAAATGAAAGACCTGCAAGATTTACAAGCAAAGTATGGCCCTAAAGGCTTTACAGTCCTAGCATTCCCTTCAAATGATTTTAAACAGGATACCGGCAGTAACCAAGACATCTCTACATTTGCCCACGACAAATATAAAATCACGTTTCCTTTGATGGATAAAAACCCAGTATCCGGCAACGAAAAACAGCCCGTCTATAAGTTTTTAACGGAATCTAAACCCGGGCTACTATTTACAGAGGTAAAATGGAATTTCGAGAAGTTTTTAATCGGCAAAGACGGTAAAGTTATCGATCGATGGTCGTCTACGACGTCACCGACGTCAGACGCCGTAGTTACTAAGATTGAAACCGCATTAAAATAGACAGCCTCAACCTATATTAATTTCAATCGCATTTAAAACACCGGCAACCTATGGTACCTGTATTTTTGAATCACGAAGGAGTTTTATGAAATTTCTAATTACAACGGCACTTGTATTCACTGTGGCTATTTGCGCTTTAGCTAAAACAGAAAAGAAAAAACTAGATTTAACGACTATTAGTAAACCGGCACCAGCACCGGCTCAAAAAGCTGACGTTGAACCTAAGGTGGACGAAACTGAAGCCGATGGCGAAGCCTCGCCAGCAGCAACTACCCATGGTGTAGCTAAAGACGGTTTCACAAAAATCGATCTTAAACCGTTTGGCGAAGTGAACAAACCGATTAAATCCAACACAACCGCTACGGTTAAATGCCGAGCTTCTACAGGTGTTCAATATTTACCTACGGACTCTGGATTTGAAAATTGCTTAAAGCAAAACGAAATGGATAAATCGCGTGCGGCCAATCGTGATGGCGAACCTACTCGCAACGCAGATCAAACTCCGGGTCAGTCTGTGGATTTTTCTTTTGGGGAAAATAACTAAGACACCTTAAACGGAAAAAGCTTTCTATTTCTAGAAAGCTTTTTTTATTTATCATATTTAAAATATTTTCAATTATTTAACTGGTTTTGCTGCTTCTTTAGTTTCTTTTGGCGCGCTACTAGGTGATCCTGCGGGAGACGCTGACGATGCCGCCGCAGAAGAACTTGTAGCTGATGCACTGGCTGCTGCATCCGCTTGAGCCACGATCGCTTTTTTAATTTCAGCCCGATCTTTTAACGTATTCACAAACGCAGTTAAAGCATTACACTCAGATTTCTGAGATTTTTTGCTATTCGCACAGTAGTATCCAAAACTATGAGTTTTGCTTTCAACGTCAGTCATGATGTCGCCTTCCAAAGACGTTAACAACTTTCTGATACTATCGTTGTACTCCAGGATAGCTTTCTCGTCGCCGCCTTTAGATGTAACTTCACCCGCTGTTTCCACAGCAGTATTGAAAGCACCCACACAATTTTGAGTCAGGTCTTTTTTAGGTTCAATATCGATACACATACCTTGAATTGGCTCGGCACCGGCTTTGAATCCATAATCTGGGCACAAGTATTTACCGTTAGATACGTTACAATCTTTATCTTGGCCAGCTTCTGGCATTTTACAACGAACACCTTTTTCAGTACTAACTAATTGCGATGCGCGACCACCGTAGATACAGCTGTAACCAGCTTCACGAATAATTTTGCCTGGATCTTTATTCGCTTCAGGTGACGACATAGTGTCGCGAATTTTCTTGCCCCCAGGGCCTTCTAATTTAATTTGTGCATTACCCCAGTAACCCATTGCCTTTCCACCTTCGTAGCCAAGGTAACCAAGCGTCGCCGCTTCAGCTACATTGCTGGCTAAAACACGGCCTAGAGTAGTATTTGATTTTCTATAGATGTCGCTAATTTCTGAAGCAGAACCACCTGCTTGATAGTATTTGTTTTCAGTTCTAGCGATATCGCCTTTTGCTTTTACAATTTGAGCATTTAATTTTGTGACTTCTTTAGAGTTTCCTGCTGTACGTGCCACTTCGCGCTGAGCTTCTAACGCTTTTACATCTTTAAGCTTTGTTATGATCGATGTCTTTAGCCCATCTTTAGAGCCCAAAGTCGTCGCTAACTTTCTTATATCAGCGGGATCCATTTTAGCTTTCACAATAGCTTCTTCAATTGCCTTTACTTGATCCTTAGCTCCTTTAGCTTCAGCTGCCGCTAAACGTTTCGCATAACTTTCAGCCGCTGCACTTGAAATTCCAGATTTAGCTTTGCCGGCAACCGACGCCACAGCGTTGGCCGGGACTTTTACCGCTTCAATTGTTCTAATTGAACCTGTAGCCAAGCGAGCGCCACCCCATCTAACAGCTTTCACTGTCCAGCCAACCGCTGCACCGATGATAGCTTTAGATTCTGTCACCATAAGGTTCCAGTACATCGAAACAATCGAGTTTGATTTTGAATCATTCATTACCGATTTTTTCGGTTCATACTTTGTTGGCACTTCATAATCGAATCGTTGCGATTGCGACGTTTCTAAAACTTGCCCTAAATAAATAAGCGCCCTTAGATAAACAACTTTATCACCTTCGCTTAAATTAGAAATTTGTTCTTCATTTAAAATCATTGCTGACAAAGGTAAGCTGTCGAAAACCTCATCAGCCTTAGCTTTACCGGCACCACTTGCCAAACTTACTTGAGACAATAAGAAAACAAATGCCATTGCTATTCGCTTGATTTTCGTCACAAAACACCCCCGAAATAATAGTTTATTACATTACTCTGTCGGCCGATGTGAATTAAACTTAACGATAAATTTCCAACCAGACCCTAAGCTAGACATCTGTCGAGGAACTGGTTTGCTGAACACATCCAAAAACATTTACTAAAAATCATGCAACAAAAACCTCTGACCATTGCACCCGCCTGAATTTTCACTGCATGTGATAAAGGTTCAGTCACCTGTTTAAAGGTTTGATATCATCGCCAAGAGAATTCGAAGTAGAATCTCATTTTGAGACTCTGTTGAGTCGATACTACGTTAAAATTATTTCGAATTGATTTGGGACTTCCCCTGAGCCATAATATAGGGACGGGGGCAGAGTGAAACCACTATTTATCTATTTATTTTTACTATTATCTTTGGTGTCCGGCCGAGTGCACGCTCAATCAGAGTCATCGGATGCTTTTGACCCATTCTCTGACTACTCTGAATTCGACCAAGACTCAGACGAAGAAGCCGACGTAAATTTTTTCCGCAATGGACGTTTGCTAACCTTAGGTTTAGCAACTGGTCCCCGTCAATTCACAGAAGGAATGACGAAAGCGTACGGATCAGGCCCTAACTTTGGTATCCAGATCAGTTACTTCTTTGATTTAAAGACCGCTCTAGGCGTTGGTATCATGACTGGCGACAGCCCACTGAAGTTCTCGACTCAATCCGGAAATGCGATCAATAACTATTCGGGAAATGTGTCGTTCACTTCGATCAATTTCAACATCAAATACTTCATGAACACGCAAAACGTGACAAAAGGTCTAGCTGACATCAACCCCTACATCTTGGGTGGGTTTTCGCAGTGGTATAGAACTGTAGCGATTTCAGAGCTCAGCACCCAATCCCGTGAAAACGTGATGGGCGCCGATGTTGGTATCGGTGTAGAGATCCCATTAATGCGCCGTAAAGCCTTCCTAGGCTTCCAAGCCACGTACCACTACATCAACTTCGCGGATGAAAGCAAAGACTTCTTATTCAACGGAACAACGAATGAATTAATGGAAAACAAAATCAACGGGGATCTGATGGATCTCTTGCTGATCATTGGTTTGAACTTCTAATTGCTTCACAAAATTTTAAACGAAGGAAGACTGGCTAAGGCTGGTCTTTTTTTTTGGGGCTGGATGATGGCCAGAGCCCTGAATACGCGATCAGACCTCACCCACACCGACATATCGAACCAAAGGCGAATAGAAAAGCAAGGCGAACCATCTATAAACTCTTGGAACATCACTGATGCTGTCCTTCTTCTAACTATGATTACTTAGGCAAGTAGCCCAAAGAAATAAAAAAGACGAAACCGATCAACCGGTACTCAAAGGACCGGCGCGAGCCTTGGTTTGTCTAAGTCTATAGATGAATTGATTAAATCTCTTTAAGTATTCTTCTCTTTGTTGATATCCCATTTCTCGTTGTCGATGATTTCCCTCAAAATAACCTCTTAGACCAAGCTCTTCGATTTTAGACAGCAATACACGTGTAAATACCAAACCATCCCAGAATTTTCCGAATGGGTAACCTTTCTTAGCTTGAGTGATAGATCTTGCCAGGATGGCCGCAAATGATTTTAAGAACTGGCCGAAGCGTTTTTTATCTTTGAATCTTACCTTAAGATGCAAATGGTTTCCCATATTTACCCAATCCAAAATTTCAATAAAGAATTTCTTTGATTTTTCTCTCAAAAGCTTACTTACCAGGTGTTTATGAGTATAGAATGATAAATTACCTTTCGCTTTTGAAGATTTAAACACCACATGAGTCACACAGCCTGGAATTAGAGGTCGCGCGGTTTTACGACGTTTCTTCAAACTCACTCCGCCGTGACTGGCTGCTTTGATAGCTCGTAAATCTTTTTGAGGTAAAAATTGTAATTGCATTGCGGGCAATATAATAACACTGGAATATTAAGTCAATATTTCACTTAATATAATCATGTATTTATGGATTTTTTTGCGCCGCAGGTCTGACGAAATAATGTTGAGCTTTATTCGCTCACACATAAGCTAAATCTTCTCTCGCGCATTTGAGGTTCTGGGTTCACCACCCATCAGCCGCTCCGAAACCTCGACCAGCCAGCGTTCCGCGTGGAACTTCTGCGTATCGCTAAAATAAAAACTGCGGCTCTTTTTGGGAGTCGCAGTTCGATTGATCATTTATTTTTTTATCTCGCAGGCGTACACATTACAACGTCGCCAGTTCTACATTCACCTGCCGCCGTCCCTAACCCTGAATCCTACTTCACCTCAGAACTCTGTTCTGTATGCCCCTCAGCTGGTGCTGCATTTCTTGATAAGTAGAACTTCTCTAGTTCATCGCGGAAGTATTTGCGTTCAAACTTTCTATAAGATTCATACTTCACCTGTGAACCCAAAATTTCTACGATTTTTGATTCTGTTTCAGACTCGGTTTCCTTTAGCTTAGTCATCCCTTGCTCTAGGAAATCGGTTCTGATGGAATCCTTCTTTTCGTGAAGCGTTTTTACCAATGTTTTAGACATCGCTACAACCTGGATCGACTTCTCTTCTTCGATTCTCCAAGTACGTAGCAAGTACTCCATCGTCGCTTTACCGAAACGTTCGTTAAAATCTGGACTTAGATACATTTCGTAGAATTGGTCTGTGTACAGCACTAAATCTACGTACGAATCTTTAACCTCAGGCTCGCGCTTAGGGGTAAACTTTTTAGCGTCCAAATCCTTTTTCGCCTCAGCCGCTTGTTCCGCAATCAAATCTTTAACTGGGTTCAAGTTGTTGCTGACCTTAAAGTATCCCGCTTGCAAGATACCAATACTGATAGCACCAATCACAAAGCCCATGACCATTTGCTGGAACCGTTCGCGCTTTTGTTTCTTAAGTACCGTTTTAGTATCTGCCGTTAACTGACTTGATTCATCGCTAGTATCGAGCGCAATATGGGCCGTTTGCTCTTCTAACGTCGATTGGATTTTAGCCAACACTACATTAGATAACGCATTCAGTTTCTCTACAGGGATACTGCCAACCAATGCTTTTTCAACCTGATTGTGGATCTCTTTCGACAAGCGCTCTTTTGTTTTATGCAATTCAGACAACAGGTCTTCTTTCACACCTTTCATCTTTTCAAGTTCAAGCAGTTTTAACTGATTCACCTGATCATACATATCTTTAGTCATCTGCGTTTTTTCCATCTCTATTTGAGATCTATGCTGCGCTTTCTGACCTTCAAATTCTTTCTTTAAACCATCTAATTTGTTAGCGTGGTTATCGATTTCAAACTTCATTTCGCCTACGCGTTTTTCGTAGCTTTTTGAGTCTGCCACCAATTGATCACGGTTTTGGATCAACAAACTGACTTCTTTTTTCAGATCTATCATCTGAGACGAGAACATCTGTGTATCTGTTTTTGTTTTTTCATTCTCAGCTTTCAATATTTCGTGATCGCTTTGTAGTTTTCCAAAAACAGTTTTTAATTCTGCAATTCGAGTCTCAAGCAAACCGTTCTCTTCAACCAAACTTTTGTTTTTGGCAAAAAACTCGCTTTGCTTATCCTTAGCCCATGCATCCAACTCTTTCTCTTTAGCTGACTCAGCACCTGCCAATTTAGTTTCACGGTCTTTCCAGTCACCTTCACGTCTTGCTTGCTCGGATTCAATCCATTTTTGCAATTCAACACGTTTTTGAGACTCTAGATTTCTAAGCTCAAGCTCGCGGGCACTCCATTCTTTTTCATTTTTAGTGCGCGTTTCAACTTCCCACGAATTTGTTTTAGATCGTAAATCCGCATCCCAAGCCGTTGTCTTAGATCTTAGCTCAGACTCCCAAGCCAAGGTTCTCTCTTTAGTGACCTTTTCAAATAAGGCCAATTCTTCGTTTTTATCTTTTTCAATTCTCTTAACTGCGGTTTCACGCTCATTCCAATCTTTTTCATATTTAGCACGAGTATCAAGAACCCAGTCATTTGTATCTTTTTTGATTTTAGATTCATAATCAGCCAAATTCTTTTCACGCTCGTCAAGTTCTTTAAGCTTGAATTCGCGATCCGTTTTAAGTTTAGCCCAAAATTCATCTTCTTTTTTCTTCAAACCGCTATGAAATACTTCTAATTCTTTATTTTTGCGCTCTTCTTCAACTTCTAAATCCATGTAGCGCGCAGAGATATCTTTCTCTGCCAATTCTTGACGTTTTTTAAGTCTGTCTTCAAAATCAGTACGTTTTTCAGTTAACTGTTTTTCAAGCATGTCGTCTTTAGATTTTAATTCATCTTCAAATGCCTTACGACGCTCAATTTCTTCTTTTTCATAACGAAGCATCAGAAGTTTCTTTTCTTCTTCAAGATCTTTCACTTCGCTAGTGAATTTCTTCACATCAATCTGCAATGTAGAAATAGTGTCTTTTAAACGATCGATATCGTGAGCTGATTCTTTTTTAATTTGATCAATCTCAGTCTTAGCATTAAGGATCATTTTATCATGTTCAAGTTTGTTATTTTCTTCTGTTTCTTTGACTAAAGATTGAACTTTCTTCTGAGCTTCTCGTTCAGTACGTTGCAACAACAGCTCTTTTTCTTTTTCAGCGTCATTTAAGATAGTTTTCTTAAGCTCTTCGATCTCTAACAAAGATTTATTTTTAAATTGATCTAATTCCCGTTGTGCGAATTCACGCATAACCGTGACTTTTTCGCGCGCTTCTTCAACGATTTTATTCGATAGATTTTCGTTTTCTTTTAGAACGCGTTCGGCATCGCCTTGTGCTTCTTCGATTTTATTTTTGTAATAGTCATCAGCTTCCTTTTTGTAGCTGTTGGCTTTCTCGTAAATGTCCTGAACTTTCTTTTGCGCGTCTTCTTGCGCTTCGTTAATTACGCCAACGCCCTTGCGTTTAGCATCATTAAGGATTTGCGACGACTGCATAGAGGCATTCTGCAATATTTCGTCTTGCTTCAAGAGCGTCGCATTTTCAATTCCCGCGGATTTGTTTTCCGCAATCTTTACTAATTTGTCGTGGCTGTCTTGTGCTAATTTAACAATTTTTTGTGCTTCCGCATGAGCACCTTGAATTAGGCGTAGCAACCCGTCTTTTTCATCTTTAGGCAGCTGACTTCTAACGATTTCTTCTTTTTTAAAGCATTTTTCCAATAGATTGAAAGATAAATAAATCTCAGATTTACCTACTTTAACTTTATCACCTGGTTCCACACTTACCGTTTTTTGAGCTGGAATTTTCTGATCATTTACAAAAGTACCATTCGCAGACCCTTGGTCTTCAATCCAGATACGATCATGCTTTAAGGTTACGATCAGATGGATACGACTGATATCAGGATCACCAAACGCAATAGTTGCATCCAGTGAGCGACCTACCGTAAACGAGTTATCGTCGACTATTTTGTAGTCGACGTCCTCTCCCTGCTGTATTGTCACTATAAATACCTGTATATTCTTGGCCATTTTATTCCCTTATGAAGCTTTTCTACTGAGCCCTCGGCACTGCCAAGAGCTCTAAGAAAAGCATCAGTTTAACCAACAGTTAAAAACCATTGGCACTACGACGCCTTTGTTTTCTTAAGTTCGTCTAACTCACGACTACGAGCTGCTTTAGCGATTTCTAAATTAATAGATTCTTCTGCTAACGCCTCTTGTGGGTCTTTATGTTCATCAAACGGTTTTTCATTTGACGGATAATCATTATTATCTGCACGGTACCAGATTAAATCTAGCGAGCTTTCGAAACGATCAACCATGGATACGAACACGCGATCAGGAGAAAACGTCGTGTTGATCATGTTTAACGCTAACGAGAACGCGATACCAAAAATAGATGATTTCATCGCAAACGAGATTTCGAACAAGAAGCGATCCATTGTGTTCTTAGTTGCATCTGCATCTGTAAGATTCATATTACCTAATTCTGGAAGACCTTTAGCGATACCGATAAATGTTCCCAAGATACCCGCAACAACGAACAAGCCCGGAAGGATTGAAACGATGTCATTCAAACCAGAGATTGGAAAAATACCAAACACACGGTTGAAACATGGGTTATGATGAAACGTTGCGCGTGTGATGTGCAACAATTTTGGCGTATCATTTGTCCATTTTAAAAACTTAAGTTGCTTTAAAATGTCCTTCACTAACCAAGCACAACCTTGCTTTACTAACCAGATACGATCTGACCAGCGCATAACTTTATCACGCTGACGACGCATCATGCGATCACGAACTTCGAAGGCTTCATAATATGTTCTCTCCAAAATCTTCTTAGACAATACATAAAATGATTGTTTAGATGATACTCCCGGAGTTTGCGACTCCATGTATTGAGCCACTCGCTTTTCGAATTCACGAGCAAACCATTCATGACGTTTTACAGTGTACCAAATCATGAAGCGTAAAAACGCACCCACCATAAAAATGGCTCCCATGAAGTAAGGTAAGCTGAGAATAAAATATTCTGCTAAAGTTTTTGATCCCATATCCATCTCCTTTAATTATTTTTTTCCATCCATACTGAACCGAATCACGACCCGCTGAGATTTCTTACAATCGTTGGCCTTACAGAAATCTGTGCCTGGCTTGACATCTTTAACCTTCATAACTTCCAAGAACGATCGTCCCGATACTTTCATTACCGGATACATATCTTTCTGGTGATCAAACTCCATTGTCTTATCATCTAAGATATGACTGAAGATCGATTTCGCACGTTTATAACTTAAATCCATATTGTATTTCAGAGCTTCTTTATCTTTCTTAGCGCTCGATTTTGGATCTACGAATTTTCCACCAAATGTTGGTGACGCAAAACCCACGATCTCAACTGCCGAGATTTTATCTTTTACTTTATCATTACCGAATAATGATTTTGCATACACCGGCATTGCTTTCTCTAAGATCGATTTCATATCGCCATTCAGCTTAGCTGAATCCGTTTCGAAATAGGCATCTCCGAAATCAAGCATAACTTCACCCGTTTGCAAATCGATGTCGGCTTTTACACCCGCTTTTTCGAAACCTTTTTTGATTTCGTTCGCTACATCTTTACGCAAATCGCGTTCTGCCACGGCTGCTTTAAGTTCTTTTTCTTTATTGCCTAGGTCTTTAGCCATTCCAGCCAGTTTATCACCCAATTCTTTTTCTTTAGCTTTTGCCGAAGCTTCAAATTCGCCTAAACGTTTCGCTTTTTCCGCAGCACTCATTTTTGCGCCACGAAGTTCGTTTTCAAGTTTGGCTTTATCACGAGCTTTGTCCGCCTCGAATTGACCTTTCATGTCGTCCATTTTCTTAGCGTACTCGCCTTCGATCGATCCTAGTTTGTTTTTAAGATCGCCGACTTCCATATTTTTAGTGCTCAACTCACCTTGAGTTTTAGCTAAATCATTTGACAACTGACCTAAGCGCGCTTGTGACGTTTTCAAGTCTTTCTCGCTGTCAGCGATTTGTTCATTCAATTTATCAATTTTACCTTGGCTATCATTTTGAATAGCAGCCATTTTTTGCTCATACGCTTTTTTAGAGATCTCTTTGTTTTTCAAGGCCTCTTTTAACTGAGACAATTTGTCTTCCAGTTGTTCTTGCGCTTTAGCAATTTTCATCTCGTTTTCAGAGATTAACTTTTTCTTGTTGTCGACTTCTTGATTCAAAGAAGAAATTTGCTCTTCTTGAGAAACGATTGTGTCGTCTTGTTCGTCGATGATATCATCACGCTTTTTGATCTTAGTTTTCGATAGAACGTTGGCGTTAACAATATTACGAACCATTTGTTGATACTGATTAAGCGCTTCTTCTTTCTTTTGATTGTCATTAGCCGCTTGTCTTAAACGATCTTTCTCGTCCTTTGCTTCTTCTTTAAGCAAAGTTAACTTGTCCATTAACTCAGCGTATTGATCAGCCTCGGTTTGAGATGCCTCTTTTTTAAGATACTCTTTTTTAATAGAGTCATACATTTTTAACTGATTCTTAAGATCTTGCACTTCCATGGTTAGCTTTTGCTTTTCCATTTCTTGCTTCATCCCCGATGTGTTCGTCTTCAAAGAAGAAGTCACGTACAACAGAAGGAAAATCGTAGAAAGACCCAAGAATAAGTCAGAGTAGGACGTCCAAAAATGGCCGTCATCCTGATGATTTTTGTGCTTGTCGTAGTTGAAAGACATAGATACCTCTTCGCAATTAAGCGTATCGATTCATTGGCCTCATCGTTCGATTTCGAAGAAATCTTGAGGTCCAGACAGGCAAATCCACAATTCAAGACCTTGATCGTAAAATTTCCACAACTATTTCTTGATTTTAGTCTAGGTTTAAAGAATCATTTGCCTATGCGCCTATCCGGAATTCTGTTTTTTTTCATTTTATCTATGTCTTTCAGCAGGCTTGCCTCGGCCTACCCGGACTTTATTGGTTACGGCTATAGTTCGTGTCTGCTTTGTCATTTTAACGGCCATGGTAACGGTCCACTGACCGATTACGGTCGCGGGGTTTTCGCTTCTGAGATCGTATCCAAAGGCTACATGGATTCTAAAACCACAGATGATGAACTTTCTCAAAGCAGCGGTTTCTTAGGTAAGAAGCCACTCCCATGGTGGTTCCGGCCAGGGTTTAAATATCGCGGTTTATGGTTCCAGTCGAATCCTGGTAGCGAGCAGACAATGAAAAAACTGATTCACATGCAAGCCGACGCCAGCCTTGCTTTGCTGTTCGATCAAGATCAGAAGTACGCTATGGTCATGAGCTATGGTTACTACCCGGTTCCTGCCAATTTAAAAAATGACCCCAACAAACCAACTGAGTTTTTATCGCGCGAACATTATTTTCGCTGGATGAAAAACGACAACTTAACTTTGTTTGCTGGCTTGATGGACAAAGCGTATGGCATTCGTATCGTCGATCACACGGCCTATTCACGCGCGAAAGTCGGCGTCGCACAGAACGATCAGACCTATGGTGTAATGGCAATGTATCGCAAAGAACCATGGGAATTTACTCCGCACCTCTTCATTGGAAATTTAGCGCAAAATTCGGATCAACGACAAAAAGGTTTCTCATTCATGGCAGAGCGAGACATACACCAGTATTTCCGCCTGGGTGGATCATTCATGATGTCTGAAAATGAGTACGTGAATTGGACACGCATGGCGGCCCATAGTAAATATGGCTACGGCAAAGGTAATAGTTTATTAACTGAAGCCGGCCTGATTATGAATAAGCCAAAAAGCGGTTCCGGTAAAACTGGCGGCTATGGGCTTGCGCAAAGCATGGCCTTGATTAAACGTGGTTATTTTTTCTTGTCGCAAATTGAATATTACAATCAGACGTTATCTACAAAATCGCCGGATAACTTGAAATGGACGTTTGGTTTATTGGCGTTTCCTTATTTAAAAACTGAATTTCGTTTAACCGTAGTGAATGGCCGTGATTTATCAGATGAATCGGTAGTGGGTGATTCTTGGACGATTCAAACACAACTGCATTTCTCATTATAGGATAGAGTGATGGATTTTAAATTTATTTTCTTAATTATTGTTATGAGCGTGTCCTTGGGATGGTCGCCAACATCCAAAGCTCAGCAATTTATTGATATCGATTTAGCTCCACCAACGAAGCCCAAACAACCACCTCCGAAGCAACAACCAGCTCAGCTTCCCGCTAGAAAACCGGTACAGAAGTCAGTGGCGAAACCTGCTGCGCCGGCACAGCAAGCAGCCCCCGCAAAGCGACCGGCACCTCAACCAGCTGCTCGGCAAGTGGCGCCTCGTCCTGCACCGGCAAGACAAGCCGCACCCGTTGCACGCAAATCTTTGCCGATGAAAGCAGCCCCAGTAGCGAAACAACCAGCACCGACAGCGACTAAAATTCCGCCGCCGACCGCCGCGCCTTTGCCTTCGACTCCGATTCCAACACCCGCGCCAACTCAGCGTCCAGTGGCTGTTCCATCGAATCGTCCGGCGCCCCCCCAACCAATTCCACCACCAGTCCCCGCTGCCAAAACAGAAGCAGCCAGCTCTACGGATGGACAAAACTCGGGTGATATTATAGGCGACCCGACAGGAAAATTTAAAAACCGTCATGGTTTTACTGTTGATTACACAACTTGGTATGAAACAATGAAGCTTACAAACCTGGCGACTAAAGGTTTAGTTGAAGGTAACACCCATTACTTTGGTATTTCATTCAACTATGACTTCACTGTTTATCGTGAGCGCTGGGGTTACGCACTGAACGTGGGCGCCGTAACGGGAAACGCTCAAGCAGGAACCAAAGATTCGGGCGACTATTATGAACGTCGTATTGTATGGACAGGATTTCGCGGCGGCGGTCGATTGTTCTGGCGCGCCAACAACCGCATCGATTTAGGTTTGGGATTTTTAGCTCAATCGAAATCAACGAAATGGCCAGAGGAAGAAAATTACGTCGTTGTTCCGCAAACCAACCCTCATTACTTTTATTATCTAGATACACGTTGGAGACTAAACTATCGCTATGAATTAGTTCAATCGTTTGGAACTCACTTACGTAGTTACGCTTTAGCTTGGATGTTGGGTTTAACCTACACGTTGAATTAGTAAAAACTTAAGCATAAGTTTTTATTTGAACTCTCAATCGGTCGAGAATGCACAGTATTCAGTAACGCCTGCGACCGACGATCAAAATGAAATCCTGTGACGATTCCGTTTTCCAATCTGAATCCTGAAACGATTTTGTTATCTGAAGTTGAAATTCCCGTATCTGCGGAAACGACTCGGTTTCCATAAACGGGGTGATGAACGGCTTTCTCCATATCTTCAACAGGCTGATGACCAACCGCGATTCGCTTAACATTGAAATGTTTCATCAAACGATCTAGCAGTTCCACCGGTAACATATGGGAATTTACTTTTTCACGCTTAAAAGTGTCTTCGCGATAACTGAGATTAGTGGTCCACAATGGGCCTTCACCTTGAATCACCCACGCCGTCGATGGATTAGGAGGTTCGATCGACAGGATATTTTTATTTTGTTTTTGCGCTTGAGCGTTGATCTGAACATATCGCATCCAATCCAGCACCATTCTGTTAATTTCGTCGATAGAGTAATCCAGCATTTTTTCAGTTACTCCGGCATGGACAAACAAAGTATCATCTACGATATACATCGCGGGACGCGAGCGAAACCACTGAGCGTATATGGTCTCACCTATAAAAGCGCGTTCATAACCGCTACCACGGGTTCCTAGCTTGAAGTCACGATAATTGAGCATATCGCTGGTTTGCGCATAAGTGTAATGCCCGTCGGCCGTCATGAACTCGTGATTCCCTATCAGATTGGTCACTTTGCCGCCGGCAACAACGGATTCACTCTCGAGTCTCATTAACAAATCCAATACTGGACGCGAGTTTGGACCACGATCCAAATGATCACCTAATGTGACCAACTCGGCATCGCCGCCGATCCAACGTAAGTCTCGATCCACTAGTTTTAACCCAATAAGTATTCGTTTTAAGGCATCCACATCGGCATGAATATCACCAATAAAAAACACAGGACGCGCAAGCGATGTAAAAGAAAAAAAGATAAAGAATAGAACACTAGCCAGCAGTTTCAACGTCAGCTCCGGATGCTAATTATACCCGTGAGCTAAGCCTGCAAAAACACGAAACATCTGAATCTTGTTTAAATCCTGTTTATATTGGAAATTGCTGAATACGGATTGTACGACCGTCCCCAAAAGGGCACTTATTAAGATTTCTTTTCCGAGCGTCGGTCAGCCGGGCAGACAGTCAAGCTGGCAAACAGGTCCTGGTCCAATCCAGATACATAGGTAACATATTTGTCCAGAGACATGGGTAACACTTA
>CAZCHT010000104.1:0-15619 GCA_964498705.1 uncultured Bdellovibrio sp.
AAAAGTGTTACCTATGTCTCAAGACTAATTTGTAACCTATGTTTAGACTGGACACAGGCATCGGGCAGAGGGGCATCAGGTTGGGGACTTTTCCCATGAACTATTTCCGAATCGAAGGTGTTTTCCGCAGCGAAGCCAAAAAAAAGGATGCGGTGTGGGTAAATTTTTTGGGAAGGGAGAGATTTCTTCTCTCTGAATCGCCGATGCAAGCCCGGCCTTCCTATTAAATGAGAGTTTGTTTTTTAGGGGGCTCAGCTGGGGGGCGCCTAGTCCCGCATGGATGCGGTATTGTTCGCGCAAGCGAACCGGCTGCCTGAGCCCATGGAGGGCGTCCCCTCAAAAAACAAAGTCTCTTTCAAGAGGAAGATCCTCGAGTTTATCCCGTCACAAGTTTCAGAGAGAAGAAATCTCTCCCCTCGCAAAAAACTTGGGGTTTTTTACAGAACAGCTTCCCCGTGTTGAGATAAATCCAACCCCATATCCTCAGAATTCACATCCACACGGATAGTTCCAAAGCGTCGGACCAAAACCACAATTCCGGCTGAAACCAATATACTATAGGCCACAATAGCAGCGCCACTTAGCAAATGAGTATTTAGCAACGAAAAATCGTGAGATATCAACAATCCATCGGCTCCGGCTGCGTTCACTGATTTATCTGCAAAAATGGCGGTAAAAATGGCACCTAAAGTTCCGCCGACTCCATGGCAACCAAATACATCGAGTGAATCGTCCAATTTAAATTTCGCTTTGATAACACAAACTGATGAGAAGCAAATGATACCAGTCAATAATCCGATAACGAGTGCTGAACCCGCTGTTACAAACCCAGCGGCTGGAGTAATCGCCACAAGTCCGGCTACAGCACCCACGCATGCGCCCAATGCCGATGGTTTGCCTTTGTAAAACCACTCAGCAAACATCCAAGTAACCATCGCTCCTGAACCAGCAAAAAATGTCGTCGCGAATGCTTGAGCCGCTAATCCATTGGCCGCCAATGCGGATCCCGCGTTGAAGCCAAACCAACCGAAAAATAAAAGTGCCGTTCCTAACATCACCATACCGATGTCATGTGGAGCATGCGCTTCACTGCTGTCACGACGAGGTCCCAAAAGTTTCGCCATGATGAGCGCCGAGTAACCGGCTGTCATATGAACAACCATGCCGCCGGCAAAATCTAAAGCGCCCATGTTGCGAACCCAGCCGCCGACGCCCCACACCCAGTGAGCGACTGGTGCGTACACTAAGAGCGACCACAAGGCCATAATTAGAATCCAAGATTTAAATCGAATGCGCTCAACAATCGCACCCGTAATCAACGCCGGTGTGATGATCGCAAACATACATTGAAAAATAACAAATGCGATATGTGGAATCGTCGCAGAATAATCTGCGTTCGCCGTTTGACCGACTCCCGCCAGCATTACGTGCTGTAGGCCACCAATAAAAGAATTTCCGGGAGCAAATGCTAAAGAATACCCGAGTACAATCCACAAAACACCGACAACACCGACGGCGCCAAAGTTTTTAAATAAAGTAGAAACTACGTTCTTGCTGCGAACCATACCCGCATAGAACAATGCCAAACCGGGCGTCATCAATAAAACTAACGCGGAAGAAATTAACACCCAAGCCGTGTCTCCCGCAGAAATTGTGGATGCCGCGTCTTGCGCCTGAGATACTCCAGTCACTAGCAATGTTACTAGCATCGCTTTAGCAAAATCATTTTTAAAAATTGCTTTAGGTTCTAATGTTGTCATATTTTTTCCTTTTTTCGTGAAACCTGTAAGTACAACGGGGCACTTAGAAGCTTCGTTAATAAAAAAATACTAGAAGACAAAGTTTTTTTTGGGAAGAATTTTAAATCGAGTAGATACTTCATCGATTTCGATTATGTGATACATTTTAAAAATTTATTTTCGAAAACGCTTTGTTAAAAAAAATTCTCATCTTTTAAATTAAGTATAAAAACTCTAGATAATTTTTATCTTCTTTGTTGCAGAAAAACATTTATCACTTTAATTTTTTTCGCTGATGGAAAATTACCCTCAAAGCAAATCAGGTTTATATTCAGAAGATTTTGAAAAAGACGCGTGCGGCATTGGCCTGATCTATGCGGGTTCCAATTCGGCAATAAAAAACACTGTCCCGCATGCATTGACGATCCTAGCAAACCTCTCTCATCGCAGTGCTTTGGGTGCCGATGGCAAAACCAGCGATGGAGCTGGTATTCTAATGCAACTGGATCACGATTTTTTTCGTCAGCTACCAGAAATTACCCAACATCTAGGCACTCAAACCTTTGCGGTCGGGATGCTTTTCTACTATCAGCAAAATTTAACCTACATCAACGAACAGAAACGTAAAGTCAGTACCCATGCGGCCGCTTTAGGCCTGGAGCTTAAGGCGTGGCGAGATGTTCCTGTAAATTCGACCGTTCTTGGCAGCCAAGCACGCGCTATTGAACCTATAATCTTTCAAATTTTCGTTTCTGACTGTACCAACTCATCTGCCGATTTAGACCGACGTTTGTATCTTTTAAAAAATGACCTACAGCGCTCCACCTTGTTTGACGTTATCTCGTTGTCGAACAAAACGATCGTGTACAAAGGTTTATCGTTGCCTTCGGAACTTGGTGACTATTACTTAGATCTAAAATCAGAGAATTTAAATTGTCAGTTTGCCATGGTTCATTCGCGGTTTAGCACCAATACTCTGCCCGCTTGGCGGTTGGCCCAGCCATTTTCTACGATTTGCCACAACGGTGAGATCAACACACTTCGCGGCAACCTGACATGGTTGAAAGCGCGCGAACAACATATACGTGAACACTTAAGCCCCGAAAATCCAAATCTGCTGGCGCCGTTGATTCTAAAAGGTCAAAGTGATTCACAATACTTGGACGACACCGTCAGTGCCTTTCGTAATTCAGGATTTCAGCTGCCTAAAACATTAATGGCATTGATGCCGGATGCGTTTGCCAGCGATCCCGATATTAAATCATTCTATGACTACTTTGCGACTCGTATAGAACCTTGGGATGGACCTGCCGCTGTTTGCTTTTGCGATGGCGATTGGATCGGTGCTAAACTAGATCGCAATGGGTTACGTCCTTGTCGCTATCAAATTCTAAACGATGGCAGTCTTATTTTAGGCTCCGAAATGGGCACACTCCCCATTTCAAACACCGATGTAAAAGCTCAAGGTCGTTTGGGCCCCGGCCAAATGCTAGCCATCGATATTAAAAACAATCAAATTCACTTAGACCTCGATATCAAATCAAGAATGGCGCGATCATTGCCGTTTCTGAGTTGGATGAGCGAGCAACCTGTTTTAGAGCTTGCGACAAACTCGCCTCTCCCTATTAATTTGTCAGACCACTCTGAAACTTTTAATCGACTTCGCCAGTTTAATTACTCTCGAGAAGAAATTGAATCTGTGATGCTTCCTATGTTTCAAAATGCGGAGGAAGCTAGTTCTTCAATGGGTAAAGACACACCGCTCGCTATCTTGTCCGAGAAACCGCAAATTTTATTTAATTACTTTCGCCAAATGTTCGCACAAGTAACTAACCCGCCCATGGATTCCATCCGTGAGAATCTGGTTATGTCGCTGACAACGTATCTTGGGCCGAAGCCAAAATTACTAGATCAAAAACCAAATCAAACCGCATTGTTGAAGTTATCTCAGCCGGTGTTAAGTCATTCGCAGTATCAGCAATTGATGGAATCTAAAACAAAATTAAAAGTCGGCACCCTGACGACGACCTATGATCCGGATCAAGCACTAGACGCGCAACTAGAGACACTGTGCGAACAGGCCGTTGCGCTGGCATCCAGTCGTGACGTAATTATTTTATCGGACCTAACGGCAACGGCCGAACGATTGGCATTGCCATCTTTGTTATGTGTTTCAGCGATTCATCATCATTTAATTAGTCGAAATCTACGTACCAGTGTTTCTTTAGTCGTGGCTTCAAATGAAGTCCGTGATGTACATCATTTTGCATGTCTGCTGGGATACGGCGCCGAAGCTGTGTACCCAGCATTAGCTTATGATTTAGCTCAGTATCTATGTGACGATCATCAACTACCTCAATTAACTGCTACTAAAGCGATTAGTAACTATACAAAAGCCATCAATAAAGGTTTGCTTAAAATTATTTCTAAGATGGGGATTTCAACGTTGCAGTCCTATTGCGGAGCTCAGGTTTTCGAAATCATCGGGTTGAATTCGGCCCTAGTTAAAAATTACTTTCCAGGTTCAGTGTCACGAATTGAAGGTCTTGATTTAAATTTACTAAAGCAAGAGTCTATCCGTTTTCAAACTCAACCCTTCACCTATCCTTTGGCGAAAAACGAACCTCCATCGTTAGCGCTATTGTCGACGGGCGGCGAAATTCATTTTCGCGAAGGTGAAGAGGCGCATTTGTGGAATCCAGCGACCATCACCCAGCTTCAAAATGCTGTGCGAACTAACAGCGCTGAATCCTACGCGGCTTTTTCTCAGAACGTGGCAAGTACCTTGAAATTCACTTTACGTGGATTTTTAAAATTTAAATCGCCTCGTAAACCGATTGCACTCGATGAGGTTGAATCTATCCAGATGATTCTTCGTCGATTTACAACGGGGGCCATGTCCCTGGGCGCATTGGGAACTGAAGCCCATGAAAGTTTAGCACTCGCGATGAACAGCATCGGTGCAAAAAGTAATTCCGGCGAAGGCGGCGAAGATGCCGGTCGCTTTAATGACAACCGCAATTCCGCGATCAAGCAAATTGCCTCGGCCCGATTTGGTGTCACGGCTCACTACCTAGCCAATGCGATCGAATTACAAATCAAGATGGCTCAAGGAGCAAAACCAGGTGAAGGCGGCCAACTCCCTGGACACAAAGTCGATGGGCTAATTGCGGGACTTCGCCATGCCACACCCGGTGTGACTTTGATTTCTCCACCGCCTCATCATGACATCTATTCCATCGAAGATTTAGCGCAATTAATTTTTGATCTTAAGAAGAGTAATCCGCTCGCACGTATTTCTGTGAAACTCGTTGCCGAAGCCGGTATCGGCACTGTTGCCGCCGGCGTTGCCAAAGCAATGGCAGATAAAATTGTGATCAGTGGCGATTCCGGTGGCACGGGTGCGTCTCCCTATTCGTCGATTAAATACGCGGGCATTCCCTGGGAAATGGGACTCAGCGAATCGCATCAAACGTTAGTGCGCAATGGTCTGCGTGATCGCGTCGTTATTGAAACCGACGGCCAATTGAAAACCGGTCACGATGTGGCTATTGCCGCGCTACTTGGTGCTGATGAATTTGGTTTCTCAACAGCGCCTCTCGTGGCTCAAGGTTGCATTATGATGCGCAAGTGCCACTTAAATACATGCCCTGTGGGTATTGCCACTCAAGATCCCGTTTTACGACAGCGATTTGCTGGTCAACCTGAATATGTGATCAACTATTTCTATTTCGTAGCAACAGAAGTTCGCCAAATTATGAGTCAGCTAGGATTTCATTCCATGAAAGAAATGATTGGTCGCACAGATGCACTTGAATTCAAAACCAATGAACGTGATATTTTGCGCAATCCAAAATTAGCCGGGTTAGATCTTTCCGCATTACTTGCGCCATCTGAATGCCTAGTCACAGGCGCGGTAAAACCGAAACCTCAGGAACTGTCTCTGTTAGAAAAACAAATTGAAACTTGGAGTAGTCCCGTTTTTAAAACAGGATCGCCGCTAACCCAACACTGGAACATTAGCAATGTTGATCGATCCGTTGGCACCCGTCTTTCTTATCATGTTGTCAAACATGGTGGCGCGAATGGTTTACCTGATGATAGTTTAAATTTAAATTTCAGCGGGACGGCAGGACAATCCTTTGGAGCGTTCTTGGCGAAAGGAATATCACTTCACCTAACAGGGACAGCGAATGATTATGTCGGCAAAGGACTTTCTGGTGGAACAATTTCTATTCAAGGTCCGAAAGATTTAGTTACCTCAGGTGCTATTTCACTCTCAGGAAATACATGTCTCTATGGTGCAACATCAGGCAATGTCTATATTGCTGGTGCTGCTGGAGAACGATTCGCTGTTCGTAACAGCGGTGCACATGCTATCATAGAGAGCGTTGGTGATCATGGTTGTGAATACATGACCGGCGGCGAAGTGATTGTTCTTGGAACCGTAGGAAAAAACTTTGCAGCCGGTATGTCGGGCGGGATTGCCTATGTACTGGATGTAAATCAAAAGCTTCATGAAAATTGCAATTTAGCGTCCGTTGAATTAATTTGGTCGCTAGATGATCAAGAACTAGATCATCTAAAAAATCGCATCCAGGCGCATTTTTTATCCACCCAAAGCCAGCTTGCCGAATCTTTACTTAAGCAATGGTCGATTTACAAAAAGAAATTCGTAAAAGTATTCCCTTCTGAGTATAAAAAAATACTTAGCAAATCCGTTCCGGCAAAAGAAAAAGCATCCCATACGTTCGAGGTTGAACGTGCTTGATTCGCATGACTACCGCCCAGTCCAAGATCGCCTTCAAGATTGGAATGAAATATATAATTACAAAATTAATGTGTTTGAAAAACGCGAGCGTGCTCATCGGTGTATGGATTGCGGTGTACCCTTTTGCCAAAGCAGCCCGGGATGTCCCGTCGACAATTTAATTCCCGAATGGAACAAACTGGTCGCCCAAAATCGCTGGCGTGAAGCCTATCAGCGCTTGCAGCTGACAAACAATTTTCCTGAATTCACTGGCGGCCTATGTCCAGCACCGTGTGAATCGGCATGTATTGCGGGGATTAATGACGAAGCCGTCAGCATAAAATCCATCGAACGCAGTATCATTGATCGCGCGTTTTCCGAAGGCTGGGTTACAGCTCAAGTTCCTGCAAAACAAACAGGAAAAAAAATCGCTATCATCGGATCGGGCCCAGCCGGCCTTGCCGCCGCTCAACAACTCGCGCGCAAAGGTCACCAGGTAACTGTATTTGAAAAAAACGCTCAAGCTGGTGGACTCCTTCGCTATGGTATCCCTGATTTCAAATTTGAAAAATGGCGTATCGATCGACGCTTGGAACAAATGATCACTGAAGGCGTAGAATTTAAAACTGGAATTTCTGTTGGCAAAGATATCTCGTTTGATGAAATTATAAATCAGTACGATGCTGTTGGCTTAGCCATTGGAGCCGAAAAACCTAGGGATCTTTTGATTCCTGGCCGTGAACTTAACGGCGTTCATATGGCTATGGATTTCCTAACCGATCAAAATAGACTGATAGCTAAAGAAAAAAATTCTCTAAACATATCGGCAGAAGGAAAAGATGTCATTATTCTTGGAGGCGGCGACACAGGATCTGATTGCTTAGGTACGGCACTAAGGCAACGAGCTAAATCTGTAACTCAAATTGAATTGCAAACAAAACCGGCTCACCCCCGCACGTCCCATGCTCATGAAGAAGGTGGACTCCGATTGTGGGGATTAAAAACGATTAGTTTTGATGGCCGCAATGGCCAAGTTGAAAAAATCTCGGTTGTCCCGACTCATGGGAATCCATTGACCCAACAGGATCTTAATGCCGATTTAGTTATTCTAGCATTAGGTTTTCAAGGGGCACACACAGACCAACTCGTCACTCAACTACCAACTCTAACAACAAGTAATGGTAAAATTGTAACTCCGTCTGCTTACCATACCTCAACGCCGGGAGTTTTTGCGGCTGGAGATTTGGTCCGAGGGGCTTCACTTATCGTTTGGGCCATCGCTGATGGCAGAAAAATGGCGGCTGCCATCGATAACTACCTTACTACTTAGGACCACTAGACCGTGCGGCCGCTGGTCTCACAGAAGTCGCTCCACCTTCATCACGATAGTCTTTGAAAAACTGCCGAACTTTTTGTCTAACCACCTCGGATTCGGTAGCGTAAAAAATAGTTCTCATATCTGCTTTGATTTTATCTTGTTCATCTTCATCATCTGTAGACGCATATTTGTCTCGTAGTTTTTCAATCGTAGTATCCACTTCGATTTTACATTTTGTCGTCGCGGCCAACATTTCTTCGTGAGTTGGCTTCGCACCGCCTTCAGGTAGGCCCGACACAGCGGTATTCTTAAGACACGCTTTTTGAACGTCTGTGAATTTTGGATGAGGACCTGGCGGCTTTTCCAGAGGCTCATCGCTTGCACTCACAAACAGCGAGATCATTGTGATATAGATAAATATTTTAATAAATTGTCTCATAAAAACCTCCTAGCGTCCTGTCAATGGTAGTGGAGTGGAAGAAGACGGTAACCCTCCAAGAGTTCCATAGTTAGTTGTTCCAGTTCCTCCCAATGAATAGCCTCCGCCTAAGTAACTGCCCGAATAGCCGGTGGATGATCCTAAAGCCCCCGTTCCATTTTGTATGGCTTGAATTCTTTGAATCACTCCCATTAATTCTGTTTGCAATCCCGATACGGCTTTTTGTTTTTGAATCGCATTCTCATACGACTGAATTTGAGTTTGCATCAATTGCTGCTGTTGTTGCATTTGCAATTGCAGCATCTGTTGCTGCATTCCCGAATCTAGTCCTGAGGTGCCGCTGATTCCAGTTAGGCCATTGAGTCCTGATAAACCATTCAGGCCAGTCATTCCGTTCAAACCAGATAACCCGCCTAAACCCAGAACTCCACCGCCTCCGCCCATTCCCATAACTCCGGATAGTCCTGCACCGCCGAGTACTCCGTAGTTATTTCCACCAAGTAGTGAATACGGATTCATCATCGAATTACCTACGCCATTCGACATACCCAATTGATTCATTAATAATTGCTGCGGATACATTCCTAATCCCGTAGAGCTCAATCCCCATGGGCCGTTCATGCCCCACGAGCCAACGCCTTGATTGTACATTCCGCCGCCCATTTGATTATTAGTAGCCCATTGCGGAGTCCCGAATGCACCACCAATTTGTCCCGATCCGCCCAGTGCCGAGTACGCACCCATCGATCCGCCCATTCCAGAAATACCGCCCGAATTTCCGGCGCAACCAAAACTGCCTTGGCCTAATCCGGCACCGATCGCACCAATAATTCCTGGAGTGGCGGCCATAAATGGCGACGTCATTGGTAGTTGAGTCGGAAAGCCAAGTTCAGCATTTTTATCAGACATGTTGCCGTAATAATTCTTAGTCGAAGAGTAGGCTAGCAATGCCATCACCGAATTTCCAACCACTCCGCCCCAATTGGGCTGATTCGATTGAAGATTATTTGAAGCCATACCTGTGTTTTGTCCGGTTGAATTTGACAAGCACTCGACACAAATTCCGCCTTCACGAATTTCTTCGATACGTTGGCGGCGAGCTTCAGCTTGTTCTTCCTTCATCGATTTTTGTAATTCAGGAATTTGCGCTTGGGCCGCTTTGATAGCTTCCTGTTTTGCTTCTATTTCACGTTTTATATTTCTAATATTACGAGCCGATTTTGGATAGTTCAAAACGGCGGTCTGGCATTCTGCGCGATTTGCTTTACTGCCCGACATCAAATAGTTTTTCAGGCAGATAGCTGATTTCAATGCGCCTTTAGGATCACGTTGAACATCACATACATCGGCCCATTCTTTGGCCAGTCGTGCGGGTTCGATCGATGCAATTTCTGGCGTTTCATCACTATCATCATCTTTAAGTCTTTTCATTTTTCTATCTAAGGGTGGTGCGCCTCCAATAGTTGCTGTCTCTGGCTTTGCGTCTGAGCTCGGGGCTGTTTGTCCGGCGTATTCGGAACATCTGTTCTGGCTGTCAAAGTGAGACTTAACAAAAGTATAAACATCAGAATCGAAATTTCCTCTTAATGTAGAATCATGCTTGCGAAGCTCTGTTTGTTCACGCGACAATTCGCGTTTTAATTGGGACACTTCTTTTTTCCACTCAGTCATTTGCTTTTTTAGTTCATCAATTTCATCTTTATAACTAGATGATTCTTCAGCTTGTGATACTTGGTAGCCACAGTTAGAAAGACCACCTTGCAATCCATAGCCCCAATACGACTGCGCATGCAGGGGCAGACCAAACAGAAACAGTCGGATAATTATTAAATTGGACGCTCTCATGGAATTTCCTTTCTTCAAAAATACTTCAAATCAAAATGCATTACTGTTGTTGATAGGAAGCCACCGCGTTCGCCACTGCCGGCGGAAATGAGTACAAAGATTTCGAGCATAAACTACCCATCTCACGTTGATCTGCGTGTAAAACATCGTAATTAATTGATAGATCTAACTGCGAAACCGTTTTTGTTAACGAGGCCAGCGCCATTTGAAGATTACTCTGAGCTTTTTCAGCATCGGCTTTAGTCGATGTACTACTAGATAGAGTGTGATCTACTTCAAGCATCGCTTTTTTTACGTTCGCTTCATCTTGAGCACGCAATTGACTATTTTTATAGACAATATCTTTGATCGCAGAAATTTGTTCTTGCGTGAGTTTGACTCTGACACATGGGTGTTCCGAGTTTAGCACAAGTTCGCTATTATCGGTGGCCATCACGGGAGTGGCCATCAAGGCTGTAGTAAAAAGTGTTAGTGCAAGTGAAACTATAAGTTTTCTCATGGCTACCTCCGGGTAGTGTTGTTCCCTCTTAGTTTTTCATGAGATTGTGGACAGAACGTGGAATCGCTTTGATATTCTATTTTGCGTCTCAAACAGAGACTAAGGTTATCGAGTTTACGGCGAGAGTCTGGGTCTTTTTTTATCCAATACTTGCCGAGCGCCCTCACTTAAAATACTATTTTATCCTATGAATACGGAAATTTTGGGTTTTGCAGATCCGATCAGCAGTTGGTCTCATTTTTTAGGTGCCTTTGCGGGCTTTATTGGAACCTATTTTTTAATTAAACGCGCTCACGGTAATCCTTGGAGGATATTCTCGTTATGCGTATATAGCTTTACCGTCGTATTTTTATTTTCAATGAGTGCCACATTTCATTTGTTACCTCGTGAAACTTTAGGACGACATGTTTTAGTTAGATTAGATCATGCCGGGATTTGGTGCTTAATTGCGGGAACGTTTACGCCTATTCATTCGATCTTATTTCGTGGGGCTTGGCGCTGGCTAGCGTTGCTGTTCATCTGGGTCGTAGCAATCACAGGCATGGTATTAGAAGTTGTTTTCTTCACCAGCTTCCCAGAATGGCTGGCATTATCTTTTTTCTTGGGCCTAGGTTGGATCGGTTTTTTAACTCGCTATCAGTTTCTTAAGAGTTATCCAAAACACAGCTCAAAGTATCTGCTTTACGGTGCATTCGCTTATACCTTTGGAGCCATTGCCGATTTTAATCGCTGGTTTATTATTTGGCCAACGTACTTTGGTTATCACGAGTTTTTTCATATCATGATTTTGATCGCAGCGACTTCACACTGGGCATTTATATACAAGTGGGCAAATCATCCAATATCAGATCGTTTTATTTGCGATGTTCATATTTTATCAAATGGTTGGTTTATGCTATCATCCCCTAACGATAACATCTCATTTAAGTCGCAATCTTTAGAAGACCTAAAAGAAAAAGCCACCGCAGAAATTCAAAAACGTTTTCATCATCGCTTCCATTTTGAAATTATTTTCCGTTATTTTAATGAAGAGCATTTAGTTTTCGACAGGAAATAAACTGGTGAAATCTAAATATGTGTTGTAATAACTTCAATTATTGAATTCATATGAAGCGGTTTAATCAAAACCCCACAAGGTTCATCCATGTCTTTACCCATGTTTTCGTCAGAATCACCTGTCATGACAACAACAGGAATATCTCTGATTCGTGCCAATTTTTTTTGTTGGACACGAAATTCATAACCATCCATCACAGGCATCTTGGCATCTAGAAGAATAAGATCAGGCAAAATCGATAATTCAAATAACATTACTAGCGCTTCTTGACCATTTGATGCACAGTGCACGCTATAGCCTTTTGAAATCAAAACTAATTTTAGTAAGTCTTGGTTATCTTTAGAATCATCGACAATTAGTATAAGTTTGCCCGAATTTTTTTGCACAGTTCAGATTTGATACCACGTTGGCTCTTTTAATGCAGTAAAATGACCAAATGCTGAGGAGAATAAATGTTATTTGAGTTTCTTGAGAAAAACCGCGATGAAGTTTTAGCATTGGCTGAAGAGAAAACACTAAAACTAGCGGGCCCACTGCCATCCTCGGTGGAGTTAAGAAAAGGGCTACCCATTTTTTATGAACATCTTATTAGTTATCTTAAAGGCGCTCAAAGCGGGCGAAACGAAGCGAAAATTGTTCATGGTGCCGCTGGACATGGAAAAGAGCTTTTAAGATTACACTACACCCTATCCCATGTCGTTCACAGTTACGGGGCCATGTGCCAGGCTGTCACTGAATTGGCTCAACGAAAACTGAAATCTATTACTCCTCAAGAATTCAACGATCTTAATATGTGTTTAGACATTGCTATTGCGTCTGCGGTGTCAGAATTTCAATTTCACACGGTTCAAGCCAGCGAAGAACGTGAAGTTCAGCATTTAGGATTTTTGGTACATGAATTAAGGAACGCTTTATCTAGTGCCACCATTGCGCATGATATGATTAAACAGGGTTTAGTTGGAACCGGCGGCAGTACATCTAGGGTGCTTGGTGAGAACCTTATAAGAATGCGGGACCTTATTGATCGCTCGCTATCTGAAGTTCGTATGAGAGCCGATCCTGAAGTCCACATAGAACACTTCCGTCTTAATACGTTAGTAGATCAAATTATTTTAACCGCACAAAGCGAAGCAAAAAATAAAAATCAAACTTTAAGCAATGACATCAAAATTTCAATTGAATTAGAAACAGATCGCCAGTTGGTTTTATCGACAATTGCCAATTTAACTCAAAATGCATTGAAGTATTCCAAAATCGGTGGTCGCATTTCCATTCGCGCCGGCTATGCCGCGGAAAATGTGATCATCGAAGTTGAGGATGAATGCGGCGGCATTCATCCTCACTTAATGAAAAATCTTTTTAAACCCTTTGTTTCGGGCGGATTTGATCAATCCGGCTTAGGCCTTGGTCTGACAATTGTTCAGCGTGCTGTGTTTTTACTGCAGGGTGAAATCACAATTATTAATATACCCAACCGCGGCTGCGCATTCCGCGTGGACTTACCAAAAAAATTAGTTCCTAAACCGCTCAACCGAGCCAGCTCGGGTGAAAAATCAGCTCAACCAATACCTAAAAACGGATCTGGGAGTTAATTTTTCCAGCACGAAATTTGTGGTGTGCGGGACATCACATATAGGCTAATTGGGTTCAGTTTAAAGTTCTCCATTTTAACGCAGTCAGTTCTTTAAAATCTTTATCGATAAGGTTAGCTTGATTGTTCTGAATACGCTTTCGAACAGCAAGGACACGTGGATCGGTCGAGTGTTTCTTTTTTGAAAGATATTGATCAAGAGTTCCCAAAGAAACGTTATCATTTTGAATTCTTCCAGCAACCGACTGCACCTGTTTCAAGATATTTAAATCGAAAATCATCGAGCCACTTAATGCAGTCAAAAACTCTCCCTGATAACGAAGTTTTTTGGCCCGAATTCGAAACCGATGAATATCTTTGACACCCTTTGGATCCATGCGTGTCATCATCCGATTCAACGTCTCGAGTGAACATCTGATTTTCCTGTTTAATTCATTTTCAATCTGGGATTTAGTTTTTTGGCCTTCGATTTCAACAATCCTTTTTGCCATTTTCCTTATTCTATGACGTTCTTTCCGCAAAGAAATTTCATTCAAACAAATCACTGCTTTCTTTTTGGCCGAAGATCTTTTTCTCAAAAAAAAGGAAGCAAATCCTTTACTGCCTTTTTTCCCAACCTTATTTTCTTTAAGATCCTTCAAAACCATAGCTTCAACCTGAACGTCTCGTAAAGGCCCCAATCTCTTTCTTACTTTCTTAAGTAGAAAAATAATATTTTTAGAATTGTGATTTGATTTAAGACTATTGGCTAAAGTTAGCACAGCTTCTAGCCTTTGTGTTGATAATCTTAGCTGGTGAATGTTTTTCGTGGAAATTTCACTACGAGACCGCCGAACTTGTTTCTCGTAGCGGTCCCAAATCTCCAAAAGTGAGTGACTCAAAAAACCTGAGGTCATTGGGAAATTGTGAGATTGTTTTCCACCGATGTAACTCCGGGGGCCATCCATGCGGCATCTCTGGCGTCGATACTTTCTGAATAAGAATGTACTTTCCCGCTCAATACTACTTTATCGCCGTTAACCACAACATTAATTTTCTTTCCTTCACTTTCTGCCGAACGTTTTAACGCGTCTTCAATTCTATTTTTTATGTCTTCAGGTTGGACAACGGATCTAATGCTAATACTGTTGGTTACTCCGACGACGCCTAAGAGTTTACTCACGGAATCCATCGCCGCTTTTCGTTCGAAATCCCAATCTGTTTCACCGCTTAAATTAACCCAACCTTTTTCAACAGAAACTTTGATACTCGCTGGTACCGAGTAATTCCATTTAAGTGCATTTAAGGCGGCGCGTGCGATATCTTCATCCGACTTTTCAAAAATCCCTTTCACTTCAAGCTCATCGGCTACGGCCTTTACACCGCCGACTCTTTGAGCCGCTTTTTCAGCGGATAGTTTTTCGATAAAGTGGGGAACCGTTCCACGTAACGTGATAATCCCATCATGTGCAGTCACTTTTATGCCCGATGAGTTCACTCTGGGATCCCACTTAAGTTCGTTGATCACATCGAGTTTCACATCCGCATCCGATTTGTTAAAAAAATTAAACATATATCTCTCCGTGGTTTAAATTTATCAATCCAGTAAAGTTGCAATTAGAAAGCCTAGGCTCAACTCTTCTCAAACGTTTTACCTTTTATCGAAGTGACTAACTTACCCAATTATCTTAAAGACGAGTCATTTAGCCCCTCTTTAGTTTGTCGCGGAGACAAGATTATAAGCCGAATGAAATTATTTATTTTTTTGCTGGAATATTTTGTCAAAAAGGGCCATGCCTACAACAAAACACACTACAACTCCTAGAGTTTCTAACCAGCTTTGCATCGGCAAACGGGCTACTTTTAAAATCGCCGCAATAGGTTCTAACTGCACAAGCAGAACAGAGCCTACCGTTCCAATGACTACTAACCGCGAAGTCCATGTTTTTAAATGAGAATAATATATAACAAGCAAAGAACTCCACAGTGATAGAACCACCATCACTTTACCTCGCGCAAGATTTAAATCTGGATTTATTTTATCTTCCGACACAAAAATAAATCCTATGGCAACAGCCAATCCCCCACCAAAAATAGCAAATCGAATAATGTCTATTTTATCAAAGAAATTACTAGATGATTTACTAGTCTTCGACGTCGCCGCGGCTTGAAATGCCAATATCGCAGTGGGATGAATTATCAGTTCCAGCCAAACTATATGCACTGGAAGATAAACCAGATCGTATCCTAACAGAGGCAACGCGGCTGCGGACATAACAAATGGAATATGAAACAGCAATAAATATTCAAAACTCGTTTTTAAATTAGAAAATAATTGTCGCCCTTCCATAATGGCAGCCACGATGGTTTTAAAATTATCATCACCTAAAATAATTGAGGAA
>CAZCHT010000105.1:0-15548 GCA_964498705.1 uncultured Bdellovibrio sp.
TTTGTTCACAAGAGCACTTAGGTCATTTTGATTACTTAAATATTTTGAATTCTTTCGATCGGTTTCTGAAATTGCTATGCCATCTTCTGGAAATAGAGATCTTCGCCAGTTAATATACTCATCTAGAAGATTCACGAGGGTGGTTCTTAAAAAATCCGCGCCTTCAGATTGTGGCCCTAAAAAGTACGACTTTAAGGATATGTCTTCAGAAGAACATGACTTCATGCAAATAGAATAGAGGACGTCGCCCACATGACCTATGATTTAGATCATACGCTTCCGAAAATAATTCTATTTTTTTTCGCTTCGTCTTGAAATGATAAAGACTGATACGAACAACAGAACCAAGAGTAAACAAAATTTCACCCATTCAATGTCAATTTTCCAATACGTATAAAGACCAGAAAAAGAAATCATAAGTACTGAAACGACCTTAGTAGGAACTGATATAGCTCGATTTTCCTCCCAATTCCTCAATGGGCTACTAAAAATCGAGTGGCTATAAATCCAGCGATGTGCCTTTTCTGAGCTTTTCAAGAAACACCAAGCAGCACACAAAATAAACGGAGTAGTCGGAAGTAGAGGTAGAACGGCTCCCACACTCCCTAACAAAACAAAAAAGACTCCGAATGAAAAAAGAAGCATTCTAAGAGTCTTGCTTTTAACCACTGCCATTTTTTGACTCGTACATCAATTTATAGTGATCATTTTTTATGACAAGCCCTTCACCCATTCTTGTTGAAATCAAAGTCCATAGGGCTACTTGTTCTTGAGTCAAATGGGTGTTTAGCGTTTGGTGAAAAATGAAAAGCCAACGACTTAACAGATCGCGATTGAAACCTGCGAAAAAATGTTTAGGAACGGGATTATACTGGCTAAACATGTACGCACGTCCTCCAAATTTGACCCACCAGAAGTGCGTAATATTTTTGATGTGTTCAGGCCAATCCTCGACGGATTTGAATGGCGCTTGCAATATGGGATCAATCTGAATTCGGCCGTAAAAATCATTGATGACCGAAAAGATATCCTTATACGAAAACAGCACCCCATTAACTTCGATCAATTCATTTTTCCGTGGCGCGTCCTCCATACTCATTGTTATGCTTTTTTAGCCCATGAATTACAGTAGGCACTACCATAAACGAATTTTTTGGGAAAAATTGCGCAGGTGCCAGCTTCTTTACCATTTTTATCAGCACCTTTTACGTAAAGTGAACATGTACTGCACTTGTTTCCTTTTGCAGCTTTGGATTTAGTAAAGTCTTCCAAGTAGCCAACGGCTTTTGCTGTGGGATCTTTGACATCAACTAAATCTGAAATGGGCCCGGATGCACGACGTTGTCCAAATGCTTGACTCGCGCTGAGAGTAGAAAGAATTGCTGGCGAAGCAATTAGCATTCCAGTGGCGCCTATCATGTTTTTAAAAAAATCTCTACGTTTCATTTTGCAATTCCTTTCTGTGCTTTGATAAACACAGTGTTTAGGTTGAACTATTTTTAATTAACTTTGAATTTAATATTTTAAAAAACTGAAAGAACCAAATCCCAAGAGCGATAATAAATAATAGCGCTGAGCAACTAACAATGTAGTTTGAGATATCATTCCCAATACTGAATCGCATTAGGGCAGAAAGAAAGAACAGTAGAATAACCAAGATTAAACGCTTTGAAGAAATTTCGTAATTCAAACTTTGACCGCCGTGGGCCAGCATAACCCGTGTTGCCACAAGTAACGTGATCATTGAAAAGCCGCCAATATATATAAAGTGTTGCCCGGCTAGTATGTTGTTAAGAAGGGGAAAGCTTAAGATCTGACCCAGTGTTAATAGGACCACTGCTATTTTTAGTCCAATCCCCACAAAAGACCGAGTCACTGGTTTTACGAATAGTTTTAATAAGTATATAGCAGCGAAAAGCGTTCCAAGAATTCTAAGCGCAGCTCCGACGGTCTTGAAATCAAAAATATCACACCAGTAGCCAATGTTAATAAATAATAAAGTTATAACTGGGCGTAACAAACTATCAGAGTTCGAACGTTCGTTGGGTAGCAAAGCATTTGGCAATCGAGAGATCACAGGTATCAGTCTACTACCTAGACCTAAAATAAGATTCAAAATAAAAGCTTCACCTGCAAATTGTAGAAATAAATTTCGGTCGTTGTAGAAATAGAATAAGGCTACGCCTAAAATGGATTGAGCAAAAGCCATCGGTATAAAAACAAAGCCAAAAAAAGGTACCTTTCTGTTCACCAGAAATCTTCGCAGGATGAAGAAAAGTAAAAAAACATTTTGCACCAAAAAAATGGCAACAGGTGCATCAGTTAAATTTCTAACATTTAGCACAACTTGAAAAAAAACAAGACCGACACCAATAGAGATTTCGCTGACTTGGGCCGGTAGCGTTGAAGTCATTTTCGGAATAGCGGTCATCAAAAAACCCGCAACAAACGACCATAAAAACCCAAAAAACATCAAATTTCCATGAAGAGCCCGGGGATAGAATTGAATAAAGCCAAACTGAAAGAAAATCCAAAAAACAAGACCAATAACCCCTGCCAAGCATCCAGTAGAAAAAAGTAAAACATAAGGTTCAAGTCGGTCGTCGTCTTTTGGCGCGTTCATAACTACTTCTTTGTAACTTTTTTCAAAGATTCCTGAAGGGCGGTCAACAGTGGCGCGGTATCAGCATTGAGACTATTTATTGATGCTAAAACATTGCCACTTGGGTCTAAAAGAGTGATTGCATTACTGTGTGAAAAATCACCATCGCCGATATCCTTATAGCTGATACCTAATGTTACAGCTAACTTTCTAGCATCGTCGTCAGTCTCCGCCGCTAAAAACTTCCATTGATCAGGGTTTAATTTTCTCTCGGCTTGATACTTCTTCAATTTTTCAGGACGATCATTTTTTACGTCAAAGGAAGCCAGTACGATTTTTAGTTCTGTGAACTTAGCCTTTGAGAACTCTTCTTCGATTTTTTTAATCTTTGAAATCGTCATCGGGCAGGCGTGTGCACAACCTGTGTAAACCATAGCAATCAGAACATACGAACCTGTTGCTACAGATACGTCGGTTTTTTTGTTTTCAATGTCTCGCCAGTTTGTTTTAAGGTCGTATAATGATTGCGCGAAAACATTTTGTGCTGCTAGCAATATTGTCATTAATATTAAATTTTTTATAAAATGTTTCATACTTACTTTTCTCCCTATTTGACGCATCTAAACCCCAAATTCCAAACGGAACTTTTTCCCTTTAGGCCAGATCTAAAGGCGAACCTCATAAATGCGGCGTAATTTTCCTTATCAGTTGACGAAAGTGCTCCAGCACCGCAAAACATATCTTTATTAAAAGAACTATCTTCACGACTTTCACCGGTTACAAAGCTTGAGTTGAAATCATCAACCCATTCCCAAATTAATCCATGCATATCCCAAATGCCGTAAACATTTTTATAAATGCTTCCGACGTCTTTGAGACTTTCGCCTTGGGGTTCACCATACCAATTTAAAATACGGCGTAAAAATTTTTCTTCCCGATTCGCATTTTTCTTTGATTCGGACGCGGCGGCTGCATACTCCCATTCGTTAATTGTTGGCAACCGAAGTCCGAAAGCATCACAGTAAGCCTTAGCCGCAAACCAAGTCACAAATGTTACAGGTGCTTTCTCTGGCGCAGTATCTAAATCACGCAAATAGTATTCATCTTTGAATAACAAGTTCACATTATTTTTAGACCATTCAGGATGCGCCACTAGAAACTCTTTAAATTGTGCGACTGTAACCGGAAAGGCTTGCGCATTAAAGGAATCAACAGAAATTACGACTTGGTTTGATTTCGATTTTGCTTTTTTTGAAACTGGAGACAACCAGATTGCCTCGATTTTTCCTTTCGGAACATTGACTAATTCGGTAGCCCATACCAGATTCGTAGAAAATAACAGTATTAAAAGGCCGCCGAATAGAAGGTTCATTTAGTGCTCCGCAGGTTTTTCTTTTCTTACTGGAACAGCAGAAACGTCAGATTTCTTAAATACCCGTTTTTTGTTTCCCCATGAATGAGAAATATAAGTCAGAACATTAGCTATGTCTTCTTCGCCCAGTCCAAGTGATGGCATAACTCCATTGTAAGGAACTCCATTGACTGTGATCGCCCCTGTCTTTCCGTTTTTAACAACGTCAATGGCGCGTTTCCAGTCGGCATTAAAATAGTCTGCTCCGGCTAGTGGCGGAAATGCACCAGGAATTCCCTTGCCATTGGCTTGGTGGCAAGCCGCACAGTTTTGTAGGTATATATTCTTTCCAAACTTAATCTGGTCTTCAACTGTGGCTGCAGCACTAACTAATTCTTTATCCGTTACTTTTTGAATTGCACCGCCCTCTGGTAAATAGACATTATCAGCGATTTTACCAGAAAAGATTTCTTTGTTTTCCGCGCCTTCAACTTTCATAATTCCCAGCGCCCCTTTGTTAAAAGCACGGAAAATGGAATGATCCACAAGAACAAGATTACTAGACACATCGACTTTATATTCGACGATTGCTGATCCACCTGCAGGAACTAGAGTTGTCTGAATATTTGTGTTGAATTCAGAAGCTCCTTCTTTATAAACCTTGTCAAAAATTTCGCCAATTACGTGGAAAGAGGAAACCAAATTTGGCCCACCGTTACCAACAAATAATCGAACGGTTTCACCCACATTTGCTTTTAATGCATTGTCACCTGTCAAAGATGTTGCGGAGCCATTGAAAACTACGTATGTGGGTTTTTCGTCAATCGCCTTTTCCATATCAAAAGGCTGATACCCTTGCTTGCCAAATTTACCTTTTGTATAAAAGTCGCCTTGCATGACGTAATACTCGCGATCAACTTTTGGCAGACCTTCTTTTGGCTCAACTAGAATTAAGCCATACATCCCATTCGCAATATGCATTCCAACCGGAGCCGTCGCGCAGTGATACACATAAAGCCCCTTGTTGATGGCTTTGAACGAGAAAACACTTTCATGCCCTGGAAGTGTAAATGAAGCTGCTGCTCCACCACCTTGACCAGTAACAGCATGAAGATCGATATTATGTGGCATCTTTGATGACGGATGATTTTTTAAGTGAAATTCAACAGAATCACCTTCACGGACGCGGATAAAGCTACCAGGAACCGTTCCGCCGAAAGTCCAAAACGTATAATCAACGCCATCGGCAATCTTCATTTTCTTTTCAACGACTTCAAGATTAACAATCAACT
This sequence comes from uncultured Bdellovibrio sp., assembly GCA_964498705.1. Taxonomy (GTDB): domain Bacteria; phylum Bdellovibrionota; class Bdellovibrionia; order Bdellovibrionales; family Bdellovibrionaceae; genus UBA2316. The sequence goes on from CAZCHT010000105.1 coordinate 5,246, forward strand.
TAGCCGACGTTTTTCTGGTAATCGGCGGTGGTACAAATGGCGGTGCAGTTAAAGTTGCTATTTCGTCTTTTACACTATCGGCAAAGGACAAACTGCCAAAACAAAAGAGTGGTAAAATTGCGATGGCCAAAAAGTAATGCTTCATAAGAACTCCTGTATTTTTGTCTTTATGGACTAACTATACAGAGAATCCTTAGGGTGTCGATATGATATAAATCATATGCATTTGCAGAAAGCCTCCCTATCGACTTTTAAAACACGATTTCCAAATAAACTGAAAGGTTTCACGACAAAAGTCTTCCGGATTTTTAATTGAGCATGGCCGCTCGAATGTTCGTTTTAAAGAAGCGGGGTCAAAATCTGAAATAGTTAGAGTCAGTACGTTTATACCCTTATTTTTTGCCTCTTCGAGGGCTTTACGCACATCCTGTTGTCCATAGGAGCCTTCGTAGGGGTCCAAATCTGTTGGCTTTCCATCGGTAATTAAAACAAGTACGGGCTTTGTCGAGTTTTCTAATGACAGTAATTTATTCGCGTGGCGAATGGCAGGTCCAAGTCGAGTGTATTGATGAGGCATGATTTCATATGATCGTCGAAAAAAATGAATCCAAGGTTCATTGAATTTCTTTAGTTCTTTATATTCTATATATTTCCTTGTTTGGCTACTAGTAATAGCGACACTAACCTTATCAAGAACATCTTCAAACACAAAGCTTGCAACGGCGATTGAATTTTTAATAATATCAATTACTTTTTCGCCATTGATCCACGTGTCAGTCGAATAGGATACATCAGCCAGTATTAACAACGAAATATCATTTTCAGCTTTTCGCTTTTCAGAGAAAATACGTGGCCTTCCAGAAAACAACTTAAGCTCCGGCTTCAATCTAATCATACTGTCCAAATCAACCTCAGAACCTTCGATCAATCTATTTTTCCATCTTGGTGTATTTACAATCGAATTAATTTTAGCTTTCCATTCAGTTATCAGCACTTTATTTTTATTCAATACATCATTTTTTAAGTTTTCACTTTCTGGCTGCGCAATTGGTGAAATTGGAAATACGGTGCAAAATGATCTTAAATAGCGATTTTCTCTAAAATTCCATTCACAGTATTGGTGAACTAAAGCGGGAAGGTTCTGTTCTAAATTTGCACTTTGTGATTTGAATTGAGGACTATCTTGTTGATAGAGCGAGGACGCTTCACCGACGCTGGTATGCCGATTTAGTTCAAGTTCGTCCAGTGCGTTGCTGTGCTCATCAAGCTCGTCGTCTCCGGACTCCACACGGCGGCCTCCATCATAGTCATCAGCTGTTTCCATTTTTTCAAAACTATGCAGAACAGGATTTGCTGGGCCCTGTTTACTTAAATCGGACTCTTCTACAAATTCTTTTTGACGACGTTTCTTTTGTGTCTTCTGATCTGCGCTAGTTCGACGTGAGCTAGCGTTCGAGCCCGATGCCGCTATATTCAATTCACGATACGGCAAAGGGACACAAGCGTGCAAAAAAAATGGAGTACTATCGTTTCGCTTTTGCTGATCCATCAGGATTTTCAATTTGCTTTCTGATTTTAGATCCCAAGCCATCGATCGACTAGAAATCTGTCGTTTCCAATATTCCAGAATTGTGTCACCTTTCCTGGGCAGGTAGGCTTCAAGTTGTAGATAGCTTTGTTTTTCGAACTCAAAAAATTGCGGAAACTGCTGATCAAGCCAAGAGTTGATGATCGGCATTTTTGATAAGATATATATGCGAGGCGCAATCCGCTCTCGATCGTTAAATTTGTATTTGAATCCAAGTGCTTTAATAGCTACCGATTTCAGAACAAGAAGCAATAGTAAGTTGCCATTTAATTTCTGGTTAGGTGTCCAACAAATGTCTTTTGGAAGCAACAAATCTGAATCGACGAATCCAACCGCCCATTGACTTCCACCAATATCGCCATTCATTTCAAATGGAGAGACCATTTTTGTAAAAAGTTTTAGTTTTGTCTCTAAATCTTCTAATGATTGGTATCCGATCTTGTTTTTATTTTTTTCAAATTGTGTTTTCCAAAAACGAGAAAATAGATTTTCCATAATTAGATGTGCAAATTGATAAAATCATTCAGTGATTCAACGATTTGGCGATCATCACTAAGAACTTCAGAGATAGAAACTTGGCAGGCCTTTCGAGGGCTCATTCCCTCTCGAATCATCAGAGCCGCATTAACCAGTAATCTGGTTGAAATAGTTTCTTTTAACATCAGATCTTCTTTAGACCGAATTTTATGTGCTAGTTGCGAAAGGAGTCCCGCATATTTCGTGTCAACTCCAGTCAACTTAATTAGAAGTTCTTTTTCCCTTTCCGTTGATAGATAATTCATGGCGACCACAACGAAACGTTGTTTCGTTGAGGGCTTAATTTCTTTTAATCCCTTTTGATAACCGGGATTATAACTTGCGATCAGCATAAAATCTGAATTTGCACGCAGCGTAGAATTTATTTTATCAATGTAAATTTCACGGCGATGATCTGTTAAAGGGTGAAGAGCCACGACAACGTCTTCTCGGGCCTCTGCAAATTCATCCAAATAAAGTAGGGCATTCGTTTTCATGGCTCGACTAACCGGGCCATCTTGCCAAACCGTTTCTCCATTCTGAATTAAAAATCGCCCAATTAAGTCGGCTGCATTTGTATCTTCGTTGCAAGAGACTTTGATCAACGGCCGATTCATTTTCTTTGCCATGTGTTCAACCAACTGCGATTTTCCGCACCCGGTTGGCCCTTTTAAAAGTAGAGGCAATTGCAGTTTGAAACAATATTCAAAGGTCTCTACTTCGTTGTCACGCGAAAGATAAATCGGCTCGTGGCTAGCATCACTCATAATTACATTTTCTCAATTTCACCAACAGGCAGACCAAATCGGATAAAGTTCCAGATATAGGCGATGATTCCAGCTGTAAATAATGTTGCGGCTAAAACGAGTCCTAAAAAGTGAACTTCAATTTCTTTTTGCACCAAAAGGAAATCAAGTCCCATTTTACGTTCCAGATAGACTTGCGCAATTCCGGCAATACCGAATGCCACTGTCATTGCAGTCATTCCTATGTTTGAAGTCCAAAATGCAAAAACATTTGTCTTAGTGTCTTGTAGTTTTCGACCTGTCATATAAGGCATCGTATAAGTGATAATCGCAAGCACCAAACAAGCATAAGCACCCCAAAAGGCCATGTGTCCATGCATTGCCGTAACAAGTGTACCATGGGTGTACATGTTTACTTGCGGTATTGTATGTGCAAATCCTAAAAAGCCGGCACCAACAAATGACACAACGGCGGTGCCAAGTGTCCACAGCAATGCAGTCTTATTATCTACATTTTTTCTACCTTTCCGAGCCATAGCAATAGCGTATATGGCCATTCCCAAGAATGCGATTGGTTCGAGTGCACTGAATATTCCGCCAATCATTAGCCAATATCTTGGTGTTCCAATATAATAATAGTGGTGACCTGTTCCTAGAATTCCACTTAAAAACGTAAACCCGACGATAACGTAGAGCCATTTTTCAATCAATTCTCGATCAACCCCAGTTAGCTTTATTAACAGGAACGACAAGATTGCACCCATGATCAATTCCCACACTCCTTCGACCCATAGGTGCACTACCCACCATCTCCAGTATGAGTCGTGCGTTTGATTGTCTGTTTCAATCATTCCCGGTAAATATAAAAGCGCAGCGGTAAGCAGACCAAAAAATAAAACGAGACTTGTCGTAGTGTGGCGTTTGCCTTTCCAAATAGTGCCGCCAATGAGTCCAATAAATAACAAGACATCGATTACGACTAAATAATCTAACGGCCGCGGAATTTCTAAAAATTTTCGCCCCTCCCACCATTGAAAGTGAAAGCCGATTACCGCAGTTACTCCGACAACGACAAAAGCAATTAATTGAATGTAGGCCCATTTAACAGAAAGTATTTCACGTTCTGATTCTTCAGGTATAATGTAGTAAGCGGCCCCCATAAATCCGGAGAGCAGCCACATCACCAGCAAGTTCGTATGAGTCGCACGGGCAACGTTGAACGGAATAATATTATGAAGACCATCCATACCCATATGCGCAAAGGCCATAATGAATCCATAAACAATTTGCAATCCGAACAACAACATACATACAGCAAAAAACCAGTAAGCTACTTTTTGTGATTGATATTTCATTTCGCTTCGCCTTTCAAGCTAGACAAATAATTCGCAAGCTCAGTGATATCTTTTTCTGATAGGGGTAACTTGGGCATTTTAGAATCCGCTTTTATCGAGGCCGGGTCGCTTAACCATTTAGCAATATACTGAACGTCAAATTTCGAGCCAACGCCATCTAAAGCAGGACCTACTTTGCCTCCTCGACCATTCAAGGCGTGGCAGGCGATGCACATTTGACTAAAAATTTGCGGCTGTTGAATGGCTTCAAGTGGATTATTGGCGGTCCCCGAGGGCGCTGTTGCCATTAGATCTGGCTTGGGTGGAAATCCATTTAAATCCATTTTTCCGACCCAGGCCAAGAACGCCGTTAGATCATCGATCTCTTGATCACTAAAATGATAGTTGACCATTTTCCTTTGTCCTGGGTACATCGCTTCAGGATCTTTAAGTATTGCCTTAACAAATGCTTCTCCTCGACGTTCAAGAACCTTTGTAAGTTCCGGTGCATAGTAAGCACCCTCTCCCATGATCGTGTGGCATCCCATACAGTTCTTTGTATCAAATAGATGCTTGCCTCGAATGGCAGAGTCAGTTAGTTCATTGGCATTCGTCTGCTTTGGAATTCTTTGAAACGTATCAATAGTTAACCCAATGAAAATGGCTGAAAATGCAGCAGTACCAAAAATAAAAAAAGCTTTTGCTTGCGATTTAGAAAGCATTGTCTAGACTCCGATTTTTTCTTTTTGATGGTCACCGCACATGCCACAACAGCCGACTGATGGTGAATTCAATGGGTCATCCTTATGAATTTTTAGTTCCCATTGCCCATTGTCGACAGTTTGCGAGGTCCAAGTTACATTCTTTAAATCAGACTCATTGAGGAGCCTTTCAAGTTCTTTTGGCGATTGATCGCAAATGAACTTAAGATCCTTTCCGATTTTAAGGCCCTCGATCATCGAAAAAATAAGACCAGTTTTATATTCACCCTCAAAAGATGGAATATAAATTACATTTTCTTTCATCAAACGCTCCTTTTGTAGTTTTTCGAATTCTAAGGTTAGAGGAATAAATCTAAAGCACGTATGATCTAGATCATACGAACTAGATGATTTTGGCTCTAACATCGAGAGCATGAACACTCTAAACACAATAGTTTTAGCTGAAGGAAGCCAACCTCCAAAAAAGCCACCGACAGAAGAGCTATCTCAAATTTGGAAATCCCTTATAAAATTTGGAACAAAATTGAAATTGGAAAGAAAATGTTACCTATTTAGGGCGGGAGAACATAATAAACATGTGTATATTAGCCTCTCAGGCTACTTGATGCTGACAAAAAATAAAACCCTACTGGACATAGTCGAGCCAGGCCAGTCCTTAGGCGCCGCACTTTTAAATTCAGGAAACTCTATCCAGACCTACCCAGTATCAGCGACGTCTATCGATCAATCCGAAGTACTTCAACTTTCAGCCGAAGTCGCCTTTGATCTTATGAATTCAAATCCTTATATAAATGAATACTTCATCCGTCAGTTCAAAGATCGAATGAGTTATCTACAACTTTGTCGATCCATCGAAAGCCTGCCCGTAACAAATCGAGTTGCATTTTTTTTGCTGCAAAAAAAATCTTTGCTAAAAAATACGACGATAACACGTAAAATGATTGCGCAGGCCGTAAATACTACGCAGGAAACAGTAATACGGACTCTGGCCAATTTTGAAAAGCAGAAAATAATTGAATACGCTGGGCGCAAAATAATACTTATAGACTCAAGTCATTTAGAAAAACTATGTCTCTAGAAAAAAATGCTCTTTTCAATAGAATTATTTCTGAGCATGATGAGTGCCGCAAAGTTATAGAGCAGGCCCAATCTCTGGACGATAAAAAGAAAATATTGCATTGGCTCTGGACAGTTGTCGAAAATGAACATCATCTCAAAGAGGAAAAACTGATCTATCCAGTACTAGCAAAAAATAAGAAAATTAACGAAGGCGGACCATTCTGTACTCTATACTTTGATGAGCACATCACGAATAGACCTTCTGAAATATGTAAAAAAGTCACCAAGAAGGATGTTTCTTGGCAGGAACATCAAATCGATTTTAAGGCAAATCCGACGTCCCTAAATATTCCACTCGAGGAACATCGATCGCTACGAGATATTTTGAAGTTCTTGATCGAAAATAAAGAACGCCTTTCTGACGATGAGTTTCTTAGAAATTTTGGCATCTATGAAAATATGTTGAAACATCACAACGCGAAAGAAGAAAAATGTTTCTTTCGCGTTTGTGAGCTTTGCCTAAGCCAAGCCGAGCTAGATTATATTTATGCAAAATGGGATACATGGTCTCTTTGACTTCGAGTTTTCATCAAATGGTACTTCCGGCTGGAATGCTCTATTCTTCGCCCGCTTCCAAAAGAGGAAATTCGTTTAAGGTAGCCAATAACTCGAGTGGCATAGTCAATATTTTTCGAATGACACTTTTGGCATTTTGCCTGAGTTTTTTTGTCAATGTGATTGCAATCATTACAGATTGTTACTTTTACGTTTGTGCAAAAATAATTGCATCCTGTCACTGCTGCGAGCTCGATCAACTTTCGATATTGGGTCTGAGTCAAATTTTCGTCGATATTGAAATGTAGCGCTGATCCACCGTCTAAAAAGCGAGTCACCTCTTCTCCGTGCATTTCAAACTTCTCCAATGGGTTGATCATTTCATCTTCGACACGGTAGAAATAGGAATTGTAACAATCACGCTGAACTTCATATCCATCTTTTTTGTCCCACTTTGCATTTTTTACTCCTAAGTTTTCAGCTGGTACGAATTCCGTATTGAACTTGTAGCCTGTTTCCCGTGCTTTTGCCTTATTGGCATCAAATATTACTTTAAGGTTGTCTGAAATAAATTGAATGTATTTTTCATTATTTGAAATTTCAATTTTTAGAAATTCAGCAGCTTCAACCAAACCATTAATTCCAATTGTTAAATACTGCTTGTCGAGGGAAATAAAGCCCGCATCATAAACAGTCAGCATTTTGTGACTCATTAAATCTTCGATAATTTTACGGTAAGCTATTTGGTAGTTTTGAATTTTAGAAACTTCGGTGAATAAGTCACGCCCATCTTGAATAAGCCTATTCATATTCAAAGTTATGACATTAATGCTTCCCGTTGCGACGCCACCGGCGCCTAACGTGTACGAAAACTCTTTAACTGGGACTTCATTTCTGAGCCGACAACAACTCGCAAGGCTATCTGCACTATCAGAAAGATACATGAAAAACGAATTTCCACTTGCGAGCTCTTTAGTGCAAAGTTCTAAGTAATCTTGATCCCGCACATTTTTATCTTTGGTTAACATGGCAACGGTAACTACAGGAAATGTTAGAATTGATTTTTCTCTTTCAATATTGAACCAGTTTAAAAAATGTTTCTGAAGTAGCGAAACTGTTTTCCATTTTGGTTTTTCACCGTCTGGAAAAATGAAATTTTCAAAAAGAGCTTCAAAGTAATATTTGTCGTAGACCGAGATGTTCCAAAACACAGATTGGTATCCACGGGCAGCCGCGGGTTGATTAATTGAATAGACTACTTGCTGTAAATACGAGTTAACTGTTTTTGGATTGGTTTTCAAATAGTCGTCACCAAATTCACGTCGAGCAAAATAGTCAAAATAAGTCAAAAATTCAACAGTTGCAACGGCTCCTGCAAATTGCGAACTAACAGCAAATACGAAATTAATAAATGTTCCACAAAAAGAACCTAAATGTTTAGGAGCTAGCGATTCGCCACCAAGTTTACTAAGGCCATCTGTCAAAAGCGGATACATGCTAACGGATACACAATAGGGCTTTAGAGATGTTTCATCGTGAATATAGATTTCATGATTCTCAATTTGCCGAATATATTCTTTTGCTAAATCAGCACCGAAAAGTTCTTCAACTTTATTGGACACTAGTTTTCTATTTATTTGAATGTTGATGTCCTTATTAATTTCGGCTTCTAGTGTCGCGATATTTTTTATGGTGACATTGGCATTCGCATCCAATTTTGACCCATCCGCAGCATTCTGGGCGAGTTTGTAGTCTTGAATGTATTGTATTTTCTGGTCTATTTGGTCGTTACTTAAGCGAATCATTTGTGTCCTCCTTGAAAAATGAATTGAGTTCTTCATTTGTTTTTAAATTTATCAGTCTTTGATTTGTTGTTTCTGAACTAAGTCCGCCCCGTTCATGTATGTAGGGACCATATTTTAGATAGTCTAGATTATTAATAAGTACTTGATGGATTTCGTCGAATTGAAGTCCTGTGTAAAGCGCGATTTTTTTATTATGCTTCTTTGCAACTTGAATCATTTCAATTAAGGAAGCGAGTTGCCATTCCCCACCCATGAATACAACACAGGAAATGTATTTTGAATATTGCGTAACAATTTGATCAAATTTTAAAGCATCTAAATCAAAACCGCTGGCCGGATTCCACAGGTCATTTGAATGGCATCCTTTGCATTTTAAAGGACAGCCAGTGAAATGAATGGCTAGCGATATTTCATTTGGTATTTCTTGAAAGACTATCTGTAAACCACTATATCTCATGCCCTAATTGCGCCGCAACCACTAGATATAGTCAAACAACAGGCTAAAACTTTTTATCGTACATGATGTGGATCATCTTTCGAAACTCGAATCAGCATCTCATTCGTCGACTTGAGCAATAAGAAGGTCTGGCTTTAAAATTTTAATATGTTGGTCAGTTGTAACTATATAGCCTTTTTTGACCCATTCACTCATGACTCGAATGACTGACTCGACAGTAACACCAAGTGTATCTGCAATTTCTTTTCGTGTAAGCGGCAATGGGACTTCAAGTTCATCTTTAGTTGTGTCCTTTGCGACCAGCTGTAACAACATAGCAGCCACTTTCGACTGAAGAGGCGCCCGTTGCATGATTTTTTGATTCTGAAAGCGAGCCATGCGTGTCGATAATAATCCTTGAATACGAATGATTAAATCAGGATTTTTCAACCAATGTTGAAGATAAATGTCTCTGTGAATCAGTAATATCCGGGATGGTCCCATGGCCTTAACATTGACCGGATACACAGGTTTAGTCTGCGGCATGACTAAGGCAGCCACAACATCACCAGGAGATGAAAAGTGAATGACTGACTCTTCACCTGAGATCGCAATACGTGAAAGTTTGTAAGCCCCAGATAAAACAATTCCGAAATAAGAAGCGGGTTCTCCGAATGTGAAAACTTGCTCTTTATGTTGATGAACCTTTATTTCCGAATTGGCGCAAAGATTTAAAATCAAATCATCTGACAACCCCGCAAACAGAGAAAATCCCTTAATTTCTGAAAGTGCGCCGCCTAATGAATTTTGACTAAGCAAAAAAGCCTCGGTCGTATTTTAATACCTTTTTCAAACTATACACCCCTGTCGAAGCAAAATCACCTAACAAGTCTGGCAATCTCGCTTTCTTCGATTTTATACTACAAATAAAAAGCCCTCAATGAAAGTCTAAATACAAAAAAAACGCTTTAATCCATTCCAGATGGAACCATCGTTCTTAAGGGCAGAAAACTATTCAAAATCGAACCTGAAATTAGGCTAGATATGACCTTCATCTCAATTTATGAAAGAACTCTGATTAGGCTGCGCATATTGGAGCAGGTCAGAAAAGACAAGCAAATCAATTTACGACACTACTTGGTTTTCTAATTAGTAGTCAAAATGGTCATAGTTGAAAATTTGATTGCGAATCCACAAAAGTGGATGAATGCTCTGATTGTCGGAAAAAAGGCCAAAACATAAAAAGACTGAAAGGCATAAACTTGGAGGACAAATGTACAATTTCGAAACAGTGAGCTCTAAAGAGTTTGAAAGTTTCACAATTAAAGTCCACGAGCCATTCGCGGAGTTTTTAATGGCTGATGAAAATGAGTATGCCTTTGAAATCACTGCTGCCTCTAAGCAGCTCTGATGTTTACATCAAATTCGTGTCCGCGCAATGGGGGAAAGGTCATTTTGTCTTCGCACGCCTTGCACTACTGGATATGGATTCCGCAAAAAGCCTATGGATATGATTGGCGTTTTACTGAAGATTTATAGATC
>CAZCHT010000106.1:0-15441 GCA_964498705.1 uncultured Bdellovibrio sp.
AAAAAACCCAATAACCTTGGAAAATCAAATGTTTATAAAACGTATTCTAGCGTTGTTCCTTTTCGCCTCGATGGGGCAAACTGCCGAGAAATTAAAAATTGGTCTAGTTCTAGACAAAGGTGGGAAGGAAGATAAGTCGTTTAACTCGGCAGCTTACCAAGGGGCATCGCTTGCGGAAAAAGAATTGGGTATTGAATTAAAGTACGTTGAAGCGACCGATGTTAACTCGATTGAAAACTTACACCGCCAATTTGCAAAGAAAAAATTCGATTTAGTTATTGGAATTGGATTCGCTCAGCAAGATGCGGTTAAAAAAGTCGCCGCACAAAATCCAGATACAAAATTTGTGATTGTTGACGGTGAAGTGTCTGCTAGCAATGTTCGCTCATTAATGTTTGAAGAACACCAAGGCTCATTCCTTGTGGGTTACCTAGCGGCGATAAAATCTAAAACTAAAAAAGTTGGCTACATAGGCGGAATGGATATTCCTCTGATCCGCAGATTCGCTGTGGGTTTTGAAGCTGGTGTTAAACACTTTGATAAATCATTCACTATTTTAGAAAACTACATCGGCATCACAGCTGACTCTTGGAACAATCCCGCGAAGGCAAAAGAATTGGCGTTGAATCAGTACCAACAAGGCGCCGATATTATTTTCGTAGCCGCTGGCGCTTCTAATTCAGGCGTTTTCGATGCCGCTGAAGAGAAAAAGAAATTGGCTATTGGTGTAGACAGCAATCAAAACTGGATGAAACCGGGTTTCATTTTAACTTCGATGCTTAAACGCGTAGATCAAGGCGTTTACGCTACAATCAAAGATTTAAAAGAAGGCAAATTCACATCCGGCACTGTTCGCTATGGCTTAAAAGATAAAGGCATCGACTACGCTATGGATAAATTCAATGAAAAGCTGGTCACTAAAGATGATGTTAAAAAATTAGACGGCATTAAAGCCGATATCGTTTCTGGTAAAATCATTGTTCCTGATTTTTATTTAATGAAAAAGAAATAATGGAAATTAGCCCAAGCCCAGAAATTGAATTTTCGAATGTAGGAAAGCGATTTGGCAACGTGTGGGCCAATCGAGATATTTCTTTCGGGATCCATCGCAATACCATTCACGCCATCATTGGCGAGAATGGTGCCGGCAAGTCTACGATCATGAAGATCCTATTTGGGATCTATTCCGCCGATGCGGGTATAATTAAACTTAATTCCAAAGAAGTTCGCTTTAACTCGCCAATCGATGCCATGAAATACAAGATCGGTATGGTTCACCAGCATTTCATGTTGAGCCCCGCGCACACGGCTCTAGAAAATGTTTTGCTCGTTGATCCGAATCAAAAAGCCCTAGAGCCTTACTTTAAAAAAGATAAAATCGAGAAAATCAAAGCGACCGCTAAGTTGTACAAGTTCGATATCCCTTGGGACACTTTGGTTCGAGATCTTGGCGTTGGTATTCAGCAAAAAATTGAAATTCTAAAACTGCTTTGCCTCGATAATCAGATTCTGATTTTTGATGAACCGACCGCTGTTTTAACTCCCCATGAAATTGATGAATTGCTGAGTCAGCTGCTAGAGCTGAAAAAGCAAGGCAAGACCGTAATTCTAATCACTCATAAACTAAAAGAAGTGAAACGGATCGCTGACACTATTACTATTTTTCGCAAAGGCCAATTAGTAGGGACATATCCCGCGAGTGAGCTAGACGAAAAAGAAATGGCCTCTCGAATGGTGGGCAAGCCAGTGTCATTTGAAAAACGCCCGTTCGAGAAATTTTCAGGTGAAGACGAGCTTTTGAAATTAGATAATGTTAAATTTTCCTATGAAAATAAAGACTTTCATTTAAATTTTACTCTTCATCGAGGTGAAATTTTAGGAATCGCAGGTATTGAAGGCCACGGCCAAGAAAAACTGATTCCATTTATCCTGAACGCGAAAAAATATAACTATACAGGCAGCGCAACAATTCTTGGCAAAGATGCGCAAGATCTTGGACCTAATGGCGCTCGCGAACTATCTATCGGCGTGTTTCCTGAAGATAGATTAAGGCTCGGGGTTTTGCCTGAGCTTAAAGCCTTTCAAAATTTTATTTTGGGTTATCAGCGAAATTCGAAATGGTTTTCAAAAGGAATTCTGGATTGGACCAAAATTAAAACGCTGACCCAAACAATGTTTGATAAATTCAAAGTAGAACCAAATAATATCAATTTGGATTTCCATGCATTTTCAGGCGGTAATCAGCAAAAGATCGTTGTGGCGCGCGAGCTCTTTCATGGTCCAGAAATTATTATCGCCGCCCACCCGACTCGCGGTGTGGATATTGGTGCCATTGAATTGATTCACGAACAATTGATTCAGGCTCAAGAAAAAGGCAAAGGTGTTTTGCTAATTTCGAGCGAGCTTGATGAATTGCTAAAACTATCGGATCGCATTCTAGTTGTTCGCAATGGTAAAATTATAGGCGAACAAATTCGCGCCAATTTCAACGAAAAAGAAATTGGTCGTAAAATGCTTGGGGTTGTAACGTGAAACGAGTTATGCAATGAAATCATTCTTCGGTTTCCTTTTCGGCCTATTCTGCGCATTGATGATCGTATTGCTGGCTGGTGAGAGTCCTTTGCATATCCTGGAAATCCTTATTCGCAGCAGTTTTGGCAGCAAATATGATTTTGGCTTAACTCTGTTTTACATGACTTCACTCATTTTCACCGGACTTTCCGTATCGACAGCATTCAAATCGGGATTGTTTAATATCGGTGCCGAAGGACAATTAAACTTTAGCGCTATTTGCATGGTTGTTTTTGCGACGTCGTATCCAGGCATCACATTCCCCGGTAGTTTATTAATGATTTTGTTAGTGGGCATTTTATCTGGCGCTATCTGGGGTGCCATTCCAGGTTTGCTAAAGGCTTATCGCGGCAGTCATGAAGTTATCGTGACCATGATGCTCAACTTTGTGTCGGCAGGCATCTCTAGTTATTTTATTTCCCAAAAATTACAAAATCCTGATTCTCAAAATCCAGAGAGCCCTATTATCGGCGACGCTTTTAGAACGAACTCCTTCGATTTTCTAAATAAGTTATTTCCAGAATCACCAGTGAATTTATTCTTTGTTGTTGCGATCCTTGCCGCGGTGGCCATGTATTTCTTTTTCACGAAAACGGCTTTGGGCTATGAAATGATTGCAGTGGGTGAAAATCCATCGGCCGCCGAACGGGCATCGATTTCATCTAAGAAATTTGTGGTCATTAGCTTGGTATTGTCAGGCGTTCTAGCGAGTGGTGCCGGAATGAATGAAGTCGTTGGTTATAGTGGTCAGTATAAAATTGGATTCTCGCCCGAGTTTGGTTTTATGGGAATTGCCGTGGCATTGATGTCGAACAATCATCCGCTGGGAATTATCGTCAACGCCTTTATCATGTCAGTTTTCCACAAGGGCGCTAGCGATCTAGATATCGAAACGGAAACGATCACAAAAGATTTTTCGAAGATCATTCAAGCCATGGTGTTGTTTGGCGTGGGTTTACAATATTACCTTAACAAATACGGCGTGAGTTTTAGTTTCATTAATAGATTCTTTAAAAAGAAAAAACTAAACTCTTCAGGAAGTGTGTAACGTGGGCGAAATAGACATCTTCTCTTTAAGTTTTATTTTGAGCGTCTTAAGAGTTTCAACCCCGCTGATCTTTGCGGCCCAAGCGGGTTTGCTGAGCGAAAAATCAGGCGTGGTGCAAATCGGTCTTGAAGGGTTCATGCTGGCCGGTGCGTTCTCTGGCGCGGTGTTTGCGCATCTTACGCATTCATCTTATTTAGGATTTTTAATGGCGTTCGTGTGCGGCGCGTGCGCCAGCTTGTTATTTAGCTTGCTTGTCGTTCGATTAAAAACGGACGCGATTGTTGCAGGAACAGGTTTTAACTTTTTGATGGCGGGTTTAATTCCGTTTTTAACTAAGTTTCTTTTTAACTCTACAGGATCAACGCCCCCAATTCCTATCGAGCTACGCTTATCTTACGAAGTGACCGTATTTGCTTTCGCCGTTGTGATTGGAATCTATTTTCTAATTTCTAAAATGCGTTGGGGATATTGGATTCAATTCGCTGGCGAATATCCGGACGGCTTAACCGCTTGCGGAGTTTCCGTCGATAAAGTTCGTTGGATCAGTGTTTTCTTGTGCGGTGGATTGGCCGCCTTGGGCGGCGCTAGCTTGTCGTTGTTCTTATCTTCGGCTTACTCACCTTTAATGACCGGTGGACGTGGCTTCATCGCGCTCAGCGCTTTGATTTTGGGAAAATGGAAACCGCTACCGACACTGATGGGATGTTTAGTTTTTGGTGTTTTTGATGCGCTTCAGATTCGTCTGCAAGGTGTACCTATCAATGGCTTTACGATTCCTGTTCAATGGATTCAAATCTTGCCTTACGTTTTAACCATCATATTATTGGCTGGATTTTTTGGTCGCAGCCAAGCCCCGGCCTATTTAGGCAAGCGCTAGGAGTTTACTCTAATATTTTAGGGATAAACACTGCGAGCTTGCGCGGAATAGTTTATATACGGCAGCATAATTATTTGGTGACGATGATGAGTATGAGCCTGTCACTAGCGAATCTCCGCATGATAAGTTCGTTATACTAGTTAAACATGTATTTAAAGACGTCGTATTAAACGTAAATGCGGTGTTTTGCACATCGATCTCTAGATCTGCTAACGTCGCGTAAGGTGGGTTCAGCAGAACCTCATCTGTAAAATTCGCAAGAGATATGATTTGCGATTTGCAGGTTGAATCTGAAGAAGAAGGAAAGCACGTTTTGATTTTATCGCATAAAGCATTAGCCAGAATTTGCGACTCACGGCCCGAAACTGGCATTTGGCCATTATTGGGTGAACTATTATCAATAGTCGGATTACCCGTATTCGTTCCATTGCCCGAACACGCAGATAACACAGATAAAAAAATTAGACAGACCAGTGTTTTCATTTACTTCCTTTTCGGCGAGACAACGGAAAAACTTGAAAATTATATTGATAGATTTGATCTCGGTTCTGATCTTCGTCTGAAATAGCCATCAATTTGGATCTGAATTCAACGATCATTTCTTTTACTTTTTGAAAATTCTTTTCTGAAAGCCCTATCGTTACACTGGAAATTTCACGCTCGTTAGACGGAAACCGATCTAGAGCCTCAGCGCCCAGTTGAATCATTTTTTTGTGGTAAGCAACAACTCCGTAGTTAGAAAAATTCTCGCCCGTCTCCACGCTCTGCTCGCTGGCTTTAAAGGTATCACCGGATTTTTTTATCAATCCCATTCTTTGCAATACACTCAGCGCCTGATCGACTTCTATTTTACTAACTCCAGGAACCATGGCATTGGCAATATCTTGCGCCGTGTTTTGGGAATCTTTTAACGTTAACATTTCGCGAATGGGAATATGATACCACTGCGAATAGTACTCGAACTGATCGCGACTTAAAGGATACGCTTTATTAAATGATCCGTTTGATAATATCTCGGCAGCATAGTGTTCTTTCTCTGACGGCGTTTTTGCTTTATTGAATTGCACTAGGCTACGAAAGTATTTTGTTTGCTCTTTCGTTAGGTCAAACAATTCAGCCACGCGGTCAACGCTGTCGCCAGATAAATGGCGCTTCTTTGTAATGACTAAATGAAGGAAGTTCGGCGAGGTAAATCCCGCACGCGCACTTAACCATCTAAACGATGCATTTAATTTTAGCTGTTTACGTTCATTAACTTTATCAGCTAAAAAATCGCGATAGTCTTTATACGTAAATAGATTTATCTGACTTTTTACTTTCTTCATTACTTAGATAGTATATCGGATTTTTGGGACGAGTGTATACTATTTATAAGTCGTATTTTACATATAATAATTAAATACTAAGTAATATCATATATTTATATAAATATACGTATACAGACTGTATACGGATATTGTGTCTCATTGATAAAATCCCCTCGAGAAAAGGACTGGGTACTACGATACTGGGTGCATAGGGAGGTTTACGAATGAAACCATTACTTCACACGCTTTTGCTAGTGTTCACAATTTACCTTATGGGATGCGGAGGCTTTGGTGGTCCTGATAATTCCAAGCAAGGCGTCTTCACAACAGATATACAAAAGTTTTCAAGTTGTGCCGAATTGCGTGCCACTATGAATGCCGCCAGTAGCATGTACATGGAAGTTATGCCTATCACTGAGGACGCGGCTATTCCCGTCAGTGGGCCCGCAAACAATCAAATTTATGATAACCAATCAGCTAACGTAATGGAGAGTGACCGGGTTTTAATAAACTCGGCGAAACTATTTGTTTTACGCAAAAGTAGTTTAGAGATTTTCAGCCGAAGTTCATTTCAAAGAACACAGGTCGTGCAGCTTGAGTCGGCAAATAAAAACACACTATTTGTAGATGACCAAAATGTGGTCGTAGTTTCATCGAACGATTATCTAACTACAAAAGTCAGTATCTACGATGCGTCTACCATAGTGCTCAAAAAACAGTTTGTTTTAGAAGGCCTATTCGAAGATGTACGCAGACATGAAAATCAGCTCATCCTGCTGGCTAATTCCTATTCGTTTATGACTCAAGAAAATGAAGGAACTCTGAATCCCAATCAAACTATCGTATCACCGAATTGTAATGAAATTTATCAATCACAAACTAACGCTTTTGCAAGCGGGCTAACACTGCTTTATAATATTCAGCTCGATGACTTTAGCAAAGCTCCGTCGTCCACGGGTTTTGCGGGTTATACAAACCTAATGTATATGTCAGAAAATGCGCTTTACCTAGCCAGCAATTCTTACTACACCTTCCCATCTCACATCAGACAAATCAAATGGACCAAAGACTCTGTACGTTTAAACTCTATTGCCACCTATTATGGGGCCATCAAAGATCGCTGGGCGATGAATGAATATGCAGACAACAACGGCATCAAACTCGCTATCGCAACGAACATCAGTCAGACGAGCATTATGCCGGCTACGGACGCAGTCAATGTTATGCCTGCAAGTACAAATAGAATAAATTACCTTCTCGTATTTTCCGAAAACAACGGGCATTTGTCTAAATACTCTGAATCCAATTATTTTGGCGCCAACGAAGCCATCCAATCGGTTCGATTTGTCGACGACTTAGCTTATGTTGTGACCTTTAGACTAACAGATCCTCTATTTATATTCGATCTTAGTGACCGAGGAAATATTCGACAATTGGGCGAGTTAAAAGTCCCAGGCTTTTCAACTCATTTACGTCCGTTAATGAATCATCATTTACTCGGCGTTGGCTATGATACACAAGACTCACAAGGCGCCACACGCCAGGCTGGAATTCAAGTTTCACTTTTCGACGTGAATCAAACGAGTAACCCAATTCGCAAGAATGTTTTCACTTTGGGTGTGCGCGGCTCGTATTCCGACGCGACGATGGATTCGCATGCTCTACTTTATGATTCGGGCACAGGTCTGATTGGATTGCCGATTGTTGAGCTTATTAATCCGTACGCGAATGATCCGTTTTCATGGGGAACAACAGTAGGTTTCGCGGGAGCGCAAATATATCGCTTTGTTCCGGGAGGACAACTAACAGAAGTCGGCCGCATTTCGCATAGCAAATGGCGCAGAAGCTTTTCGTGCGATGCTATGTTGTTTAATGGCTGGTCCTATGGATCATCTGACATTAACCGCATCATTATGGTCGATGGTAAATTGGTTACTATTTCGCAGTTTGGCTTGATGGTTCATAATCCTCAGAGCTTAGCTATTATTTCTGAACAAATGTTTACCCCGCGTACGTCAGGATTCTGTTATGAGCCGGGATTTCAATGGTGATTAGTGCTTGAGTTTTTCGATCCTTGATATCATAAATCAAGGATCGAGGTATTCATGATATTTTCTAAACTTTCCAGCTTAAGTGTTCTTGTTATAATGGCCGTACTTTTTACTGAAAAAGCATTCTCTTGGGGTAACCGCGGACATCACACCGTATGTATCTCGGCTACCCACTTAGTAAAAGACGATGCCCTTCGACCATTTATGCAATTTCGTATGCATAGCATTGGTCACTTGTGCAACATCCCGGATATTTACTGGAAGTCGCTTGGACCAGATGTCAGCGATGTGGGAAATCCGACTCACTATATTGATCCAGAAATCACGGGATTAAAGATTTCTGATATTCCAAAAGACTACAAAACTCTGATGGAAAAATTCACAGGAACTGAAAATCTTTTCAAAAATAATGGAAATAAAATATTTTCTATCCCGAAGGAATTCGGGTCATTATGGTGGCGCGCGGATCAGTTTACTCGATTAATCTCGGATTTAAAGACAAGCTTTTCAAATACGACACCTCCAAAAAACTTTAAAGAAGAACAGGACGACAAACTTCCTTACAATCAATCTGTCTTTAACATGCTTCAGTACATGGGTATCATGGGTCACTATGTGGGTGATGCTAGTCAGCCGTTTCATGCGACATCTGATCATGATGGGTACCGTGCAGAGCATGGTGGCATTCATTCCTATTATGAAGAACAAGTCGTTGCTTACTTTGGACCGGATATGGAAAAGCTGATCGTAGATAAAGCAAAAACCATAAAGGATCCTAAACTAACAAGCGGTTCTACGGTAGAAATCATGCAGCACCTAAGCTTGCTTGCCTCGAAAGATATCGAGAAAGCATTGAAGCTTGACCCCGTTTTAAAAAAATCGGAATTGAAAAATGAAAAAGGCATGGATATTAAAACTCCAGCTGTTCGCAGTCCTCCCGACGTCGGATTTAAAAAATATAAAGAATTAATCGTTCTTCACATGGCCCGATCAGCAGTAGCGTTAGCTCATTTATGGGATCAATCATTCCATGATGCCGGCTCCCCGTCACTTCAAGCGTACCGAAGTTATAGATATCCACATACTCCTGACTTTATTCCACCGGACTATATTGGAAAAATTGAACCTAAAAAAACTGAAGCTACGAAATAGTGGCCCTTAAACGGTTCAAAATCTTACTTCTTACAGTCCTTTGTCTAATTGGGGGATTCGGATTCTACAAAATGAATCCCCACGATCCCATCATCGCCGGCTTTTTCACTTTGGGTTTACTGGGCATTATGATGAGCACTGTACGTAAGCCTAAAGATTAGATTCAATAAATCTTGGCTACTCAAATTTAGAAAGAAACGTTACAGTTTTTACTTAAGGGGAGCCATCAATGAATTTTACTAAAATTTTTGTTCTTATATCGTGTATTTCTTTTTTATCTTTAGCAGAGCCTATTGAGGACAATTCGTTTCTAGTTGAAGAAGCGTACAATCAAGATCCTGGGGTTGTTCAGTTTATTAACGTGTACCAAAAATCTAATAAAACAAAAGATTGGAGTTACGTTTTCATCAATGAGATTCCTATCTTGTCGCGTTCTCACCAGTTTTCTTATGAGCTTCCTTACAGCCACGTTGAATCAACAGACAAAACAGGTATTGGCGATGTAAAATTAAATTATCGCTACGAAATTTATGGTAACGAAAAATTCACAACGACGGGTCGTCTAAGTTATGTAACAACGACGGGTAAATTCGAAGATGGTTTGGGCGCGGGTGTTAATGCATATGAAGCCTCGTTAGTTACATCTATTAAAATCACTGAAAAATGGTTGCAGCATTGGAATGTTGGCGCGACTTATTCTCCAAAAGCTAAAATCGCGAGCGGCGACACAGCCGATAATAATAAATACTTCTGGAACTTAAGTAACGTGTACTTGATTACAGACAGTTTCAACTTCATGCTTGAGTTCGCGTCATCTCAAAAAGAAACTACAATTGGAAAAGATCGAACAGAATGGGGCTCTCAACTTATCGTAAGTCCGAGTATTCGTTACGGTATCGATTGTGGCGAATGGCAATTCGTACCAGGTCTAGCTTTGCCATCGACAATTGGTCCAAACCCGGGAACCGAGAATCAAACTCTAGTTTATTTATCGATAGAAGGAAAACTTTGGTAAGCGTCTCATAAAGATGCAACCAAATTGACTTTTTAGTCTTAAAAACTTAGCCTAACTATATAGATGCGCCAAAATCGATTTAAATCTTTTTTAATACTTTCTCTTTGTTTTACGATTTTGGCGTTATTTTTTAAACCGTATCACTCACACACATGCGGCCATTCCACTGAATCACAATCTATAAGTCATAGTCATTCCGAAGATGGGCATTCTCATTCTCACGGTAAAAAATCAGATTGCGGTAATGATTGCACGTGCCCACAGCATCACATGAATGGCTGTAGTCCCATTACGGCCCTAGCAAAAAATGATCGCTTAATTTTGTTAGAAGTGATTTCAGTATCTCACGCGGACGCTTTGTTTTATGCAAAGCAATCTCCTATTTTAGACGGACCTTTTCAACCCCCTCGAGCTTAGTTTTTATCTCGCAGTTACAATTAAATTTTTAATTTCCTACTAACTAGCTCTGCAAGGGGACACTGTGCTTAACTCTATTATTAGATTTGCATTGAACCATCGATTGCTTGTCATCGCGATGACCGCATTGTTGATAGTGTATGGTTCAATCACTCTTAAAAATTTACCTATCGATGTTTTCCCAGACATCACAAAACCTACGGTCACTATTGTTACAGAATCTCATGGTATGGCTCCCGAAGAAGTTGAAACTCGCGTGACCCTACCTATTGAAAGCTTCCTGAATGGAATCCCTGGGGTTGAGCGCATACGCTCGCAATCTGGGATTGGACTATCTGCCATTTACGTGGAATTTGAGTGGGGAACAGATATCTATCGCAGTCGGCAGCTCGTTCAAGAGAAACTGAACTTATCGAAAGAACGCCTGCCTAAAGACATCACGCCGATCATGGGTCCCATCGGATCTTTGATGGGTCAAATCCAGCAGATTGCGCTAACGACTTCGTCTAACCAAATCAGCCCGATGGAACTACGTAATCTGGCAGAATGGGTCGTACGCCCAAGACTGATGACAATTCAAGGCGTATCGCAGGTCATTGCGATCGGCGGCGGACTAAAACAATATCAAGTATTAGTGTCTGCAGAAAAGATGAACCGATTTCAGTTAACGATGGAACAATTAAATAAAGTTCTATCGCAAATCAGCCAAAATACTACAGGTGGATTTCTAGAAAAATCGGGCCAAGAATTTCTAGTTAGAAATATTGGTATTGTCGAAAGTATTGAAGATATCAAGCAATCATTAATCGGCATGCACTTTGGAAAACCAGTACTTGTCAGTGACATTGCAGACGTTATCGAGGCACCACGAATCAAACGCGGCGACGGCAGTTTCAATGGAAACCCATCTGTAGTTTTAACAGTTCAAAAGCAACCGGGCGCAGACACGATCACGATTACTAAGGCCGTGGAAAAAGCAATCGCAGAAATTAGTTCCTCATTACCTAAAGATGTGGTTATCCACACGGATGTATTTAAGCAATCCAATTTCATTGAAGCCTCAATCAACGGCATTCAGGGGAAACTTAAGTTTGGCACGGTGTTAGTGTTCATAGTCCTGTTCGTGTTTCTAGCTAACTTAAGAATGTCGGTGATTACTCTAACCGCAATTCCTGTTTCATTCTTAGTTACCGCGATCGTATTTAAATTCTTCGGACTTACTGTGAACACGATGACACTTGGTGGCCTCGCTATCGCGATTGGTGAACTCGTCGATGATTCGATCGTTGACGTCGAAAATGTATTTCGTCGTTTGCGTGAAAATAGCTTAAGCGCAACTCCAAAGTCGATTCTGAAAGTCGTCTTTGATGCATCCAGCGAAATTAGAAACTCGATCGTCCTGGCTACCGTGATTATCGCGCTAGTTTTCTTTCCCTTGTTTAATTTGACGGGACTAGAAGGACGACTATTTACTCCGCTAGGCATTGCCTATTTGACGGCGCTAATATCATCGCTAGTGGTTTCGTTAACACTGACCCCTGTGCTTTGTTCGTACTTCTTAAAAGGTCAACTGAAAGAACACCAGGATACTAAACTCGTAACGATGCTAAAAAATCTAGATCGTCGAGTTTTGAATTGGTCATTGGCTCATTCAAACTTAGTTCTTGTTGGCTGCACAGTCTTGCTGGCCATCGCATTTAGCTTACTCCCATTTATGGGGCGTGATTTCTTACCTCAGTTTAACGAAGGCACAGCGATGGTTTCAGTCATTGCCAAACCTGGCATCAGTTTAAGTGAGTCAAACAAGCTGGGACAAAAGGCAGAGAAATTGATTTTAGAAACTAAAGAAATAAAATCTGCATCTCGCCGAACAGGCCGCGCGGAACTGGATGAGCACGCAATGGGCGTGAACGTCAGTGAAATCGATGTCGATTTTAATCCTAATGGACGCCCTCGCGATGTTGTGCTGGAAGAAATTAGAAATAATTTGAAGGCTCACCTTCCCGGTGTTGGCGTCAATGTTGGACAACCTATTTCGCATTTGATCGATCATATGCTTTCTGGTGTTAGTGCGGCGATTGCGATAAAAATATTCGGCCCAGATTTAACGGTGCTTCGTCAGAAAGCGGCTGAACTACAGGCTGCCATCAAAGAAACTCCAGGCTTGGTTGATTTAAAAATCGAACAACAAGGCTTGATCCCACAAATAAAAATCAAAGTGCTGCGCCCTGAAGCCGCGGCCTTTGGTTTAAGTCCCGGTGAAGTCACCGAGTTACTTGAAGTCGCCTTCAATGGTGAAACGGTCGCGCAAGTGATCGAGGATACTAGGCTGTATGACGTATTTTTCCAGTTCGACGAAAACTCACGTGGCTCGATGGAGAAAATGGAAGAAACGGTGTTAAAGGTAATGCCCGATGGTCGCAAGGTTCGCTTGAAAGACGTGGCTGATGTATACGAAACAACAGGTCCAAACGAAATCAATCGTGAAAATAGCCAGCGACGCATTGTCATCAGCGCTAATGTTAACAAACGCGATCTTGGCAGCTTAGTTGAAGAAGTCCAAACCAAGGTAAAATCAAAAGTAGTGTTGCCGGAAGGATATTACGTTGTATACGGTGGACAGTTTGAAAGTCAGCAAAACGCAACTCAGAAAATTGCTTTGTTTGGTTTGATTTCGATTTTGGGTATAGCATTCGTATTATTTAGTCATTTCCGCTCGACAACAATTATGGCACAAATTATGGCGACGATTCCACTCGCCTTTATCGGTGGAATCTTGCTGTTATTTGCGACGGATAAAACTATTACCGTGGCCAGCCTAGTCGGATTCATTACCCTGTGTGGAGTTGCTTCGCGGAACGGTATCATGATGATTTCCCACTATCTGCATTTGATGAAGTTTGAAAATGAAACCTTCAGCAAGGAAATGATTATTCGTGGATCTCAAGAACGCCTTGTTCCCGTCATGATGACAGCGTGTGTGGCTTCACTCGCATTGCTTCCATTAGTATTTGCGAAAGGCCAACCTGGCAGCGAAGTCTTATATCCCGTTGCCGTAGTGATCGTTGGAGGACTGATCAGCTCAACGATTCTCGACATCATCGTAACGCCAACACTCTTTTTCCGCTTTGGTCGCATATCAGCAGAACATTATATAAACGATAATAATAAAACAGAAGAAATTTAAAACTACTAAGGAGAATTCAATGAACACAATTTTAAAAACGCTTACTATCGCATTATTTTCAATCGTATTCACGTCCACGGCTTTTGCTCATGAAGGACACGATCACGATGGACCAAGCTCGTTCCAACCACAAAAAGGTGGCGTGGTTAAATCGACCGAGTCTTTGAATATAGAAGTCGTCAACAAAGACACCAAGCTTGAAATTTACACCTATGACAAGGAAGGAAAGGTCTTAGAAAATACGGCATTTGGCCTAAAAGCGAGTATGAAATTACCCAAAAGTAAAAAGCTAGAGAATTTGAAATTGGATAACATCACTGACTCTGCCACTGGCAAATTCTCTCATTTTGAGGTGAACAGCAAACCAAAGAATACTCACCGATACACTTTGGTTCTTGAAGCAAAAGATCCTAAAGAGGATCACGCAGACAAAATTGAATTCACAATCGAATTAAAAAAATAGGTATCTGGATGAAAACAAAATATATCGCTCTCTATTTTCTGGTGGGGTTTCTAAAACCCCTACCTATATTCGCAGACACAGTGTCGATCAGCTTTGACAATTTGAAAACACTGCTAGAAAGCCGAAACATCAAAGTGGAAGCTCACCGATTGGATGCTGAAGCCGCGAAACTTAAAGAAGGGTCTTTAAATCGATCGTTTCTGCCTCAGCTAGAGTTTCACGCGAGCCAAGAGAATTTCAAGAAAGGATCCGGCGCGACAAAAACTCAACCTGCTTACGGCGTTGAAGCCAAAGTGAATCTTTATAATGGCGGCAAAGATAGTATCGAATCAGATATGCGAGATCTAAATACACAGAAAAAATCTGTGCAACTTATTAGATTCACTGCGAGTGAGCTACTAGAGGCACGCACTTTGTTTTGGGAGATCTTGTACTCTCAAGAAAAAATTGTTCTTCTTGAATCTGTCAGCAAAATCAATTCGCAAAATACAGACTCAGCACTAAAACGCATCCGCAGCGGTGTCGCCACAGATTCCGACAAAATGGAGTTTGAAATTAAGGCGGTTAATCTTAAGCAAGATCTGGAAATGGCAAAGCTACAATTGAAAACTCAGATGGATGAATTACGGCTGATGTTGAATATTGAATCTTCAGCGACACTTCAATTCCCTAAGGAAATCGGTCACGAGCACGACTTTGAAGCTAACATCAAGCATTCTCACGAAGACCATGATGTTCTTGTCAAAGAAGCCGAAATTCAATCCGATCTAAGCCAGCTCTCAAGCCAGAAATTCAAACGAAACTGGTGGCCAAAAGTAGACGCCGTAGCCGGATACAATCAATTCAACGAACTCGAAGAAGACTACCCAGATGCCGAACAAAGAAAGGCATCGTATGTTGGCTTAAGAGTTTCACTCAGCCTATCCGATGGATTTGAATCAAATAAAGAATCCGCAGCCCAAGCCAAAGAATCTGCAGCCTTTAGAAAGTTAGCGGATTACCAAAGGCAACAAGCCCACTCACACGTAGAAAACGAAGTCGCAGAACTAAAACTCTTACACAGCCAAATCCACGACGCCGAAGAAAACATAGTACGAGCCGAAAAGTACTACAAGCTCACACAATCTGAATACACACGAGGAGTAAAAAACTCCCCCGACATGTTGTCAGCCTCAGAAAAGATTTTCGAAGTAAAAAACAAGCGCCTAGAAATCTTGAAGGACTTCAATCTAAAGCAAGCCCACGTACTAGCCAAGATCAACAGATAGCAAAAAGGTGCCAGGTCCTCTTTCTGGAAGCAGTGCTTCCGGAAAGAGGACCTGGCACCCAAAAAAAAGGGCTGATGTTTTCGCA
>CAZCHT010000107.1:0-15139 GCA_964498705.1 uncultured Bdellovibrio sp.
TTTTACGGACGCATAGCGTCCGTAAAAGTAGCCTGGCACCCCTTCGGTTACAGACTTGGTTCGATTAATCCTACTGACTTTTTAAATTCAGCGTATCTTGCTTTTAGTTTTTCTTTGTTTACTTCTACGATGGCTTTTACACCGAAGTTTTGGATTGTGAAGCTTGAGCACATTGTTCCTACTACGCAGGCTTTTTTAAGGTCTTCGAAAGTTGGTTTTTGGTTGAATGATGTTAGGTAACCAAAGAAACCACCTGCGAATGTGTCACCCGCGCCAGTTGGGTCAACTACGTTAGGTACTGGCATCGCCGGCAACAAGAAGAATCCTTCCGTTTTAGAGTACAATACGAAACCGTATTCGCCGCGTTTGATTACAACGTATTGTGGTCCCAATGCGCAGATTTTAGGAGCGGCTTCGATCGCATTCTTTGCACCTGTTAATTGATCCGCTTCACCTTCGTTGATTAGAACAACGTCGACTTTAGCTAGAACTTTTAATAAAGCTTCTTTTTTTGATTGGATCCAGAAGTTCATAGTATCCATACCAACGAATTTTGGATTTTTGATTTGAGATAAAACTTGAGTTTGTAATTCTGGAGCAATGTTCGCTAAAAATACGAACGGAGTTTCTGTGAACGCCGCTGGCAATTTCGGATTGAAGTGTTCAAAAACATTCAATTCTGTTTTCAAAGTTTTAGCTTCGTTCATGTCGCCTTCGTATTTACCTTCCCAGTGGAAGGTCTTTCCAGGAACTGTTTCCAGGCCAGATAAATCCACTTTACGAGCTAACAACATTTCTTTATCCGCTGGTGAATAATCTTCACCGACAACACCCACAACGCGAACACTGGCAAATAAACTAGCTGCCAATGAAAAGTAGTTAGCAGAGCCACCTAGAGTTTTATCGGCTTTACCTGTCGGAGTTTGGATTGAATCATACGCTAATGAGCCAACAACTAATAATTGTGACATTCGAGTCCCCTTCTGTTTCTTAAATTTATGTATGTGACGATATTGAATTAGGTTTTAAATGTAAAGTACGAATCAATTTAGAATTCGATGTGTCCATTTGCTGTGGATGACTTTCAAATTCACTTCTTAACTGTCCACACGCTGCAAAGATATCTCGGCCCATTGTACGACGTAACAAAACGTGCGCACCTTTACCAATAAGCAACTGCTGGAACTTCATCACTTGCGAATCTGAGGGACGTTCAAACCCTGAACCTGGATGTTCATTGAACGGAATAATATTGATTTTGCACGGAATATGCTTCGTTAAGTGAAATAACTTCTCGGCATGTTCAAGCTGATCGGTAATGCCTTTAAGCAATACGTATTCAAACGTTACGCGCTCGCCCGTTTCTTTAGCGTACACTTCACATTCTTTTAACAAATCTTTAAGTGGATACTTTTTATTGATCGGCATGACCGACGTGCGGCTATCATCATCATAGCCGTTCAAGCTAACCGCTAAGCGCGTTTTGTTTGCGGCGATTTTCCACATTTCAGGCACGATTCCTGACGTCGACACAGTTACGCGACGGCGAGAGAAATTAGTTCCCCAAGGCGAATTCAAAATTTCAATCGCTTTAAATACTTCATCAGAATTATCTAAAGGCTCGCCCATACCCATGAATACAACGTTAGTTAATCGTTGTCCCTCACCCATAGCTCTTTGAACTTGCAAAAATTGACCAACGATTTGGTCTGCCGTTAAACGCTTTTGCAGTTTTTGTTTACCGGTAAAGCAAAACTTGCAGGCCATGTTACAGCCCACTTCAGACGAAATACATAATGTCTGACGATCTTCAGCGGGGATAACAACGGACTCAACCGTTTTGCCATCACCAACATCGAATAGAAATTTTTGAGTGCCGTCTTTGCTTTTTAAATGCTTAACAACGTTTGGAAGATCGAATTGAATCATGTTTTTCAATTCGATTCGGAAGTCTTTTGATAAATTCGACATGTGTTCTGGGTCGGTTACGTTTTTATCGTAAACCCATTTGTAGATTTGTTGCGCACGGAATTTTTCTTTACCGAATGACTTAAAAAGAGTCTCTAAATCAGCCAAGGTTAAGGCAAAGAAATTTCTAGAAGTTGGTAACGCGATCGACGCAGTTACCTCTGATGTTTCTGTAGTTTGAGACTCTGTTTGCATGGACAGAGATATGCCTGTTTTCGACTTAAAAAGCTAGTGTGAAATAAATTCAATCATCTCTTTAAGGTCGGCAGGAACGCAACCCACTTTACTGACGACATTACCTGCAGCCACATTTGCTAAAAGGCAGGATTCATTTAATGAAAACCCAGCAACCTGTGACAGCGCTATAGTCGCAATAACTGTATCCCCAGCACCCGTTACATCGAAAACTCGCTTAGCAAAAGTAGGAACTTCGGTAATTCTTTCACCCGAGAAAATCGTCATACCTTCTTTACCTCGAGTGATAACGATGTCTTTAGTGTTCAATTTTTTTTGTAAAGTTTGACCGATTTCGTATACTTTATTTGGGTTTTCACGAAGATCTTCAAAATTAAACCCGGCAAGAACAAGAGATTCATCGTAATTAGGCTTAAACAACGAAGCCCCACGATAGAAACTTAACGGCTGGGTACGATGTGGATCAACGAATACCGGTACCTTTACACGATTAGCTTCATTGATCATTTTTTGGATTAGAGATTCATCAAAAATACCTTTCGCATAGTCCTGAAGGATAACACCATCATACTGAGGCAATGCTTCGGAATAAGCTTTAAACACACGGGCACTGACCGATTCTGACAAGTATTTTTTCAATTCATAATCGATACGTACGATGTGATGAGGTCCCGCCATAACTCGTGATTTACGAGTGGTCGGACGAGAATCATCAACCTGCATAAGGTCCCAAGGTATTTTTGCTTCTTTGAACAATGGTTTTAATAATTCAGCGCCAAAATCATCGCCCACAACTGATAAGATACCCACTTGAGCACCTAATGCCGTGATGTTTTGAGCCACGTTAGCGGATAAACCTAAACGTTTTTCTTCAGATTCCACGTCCATCACTGGAACAGGGGCTTCCGGAGAAATACGTTTCACGGCCCCGATAATGTATTCGTCTAATCCGACGTCGCCCACGACTAACACTTTCTTGCTAGCCATTTGCGGGATCTTGTTAAGGATCTGGGTTTTGCGAGTGTTATCTAATTCAATTTTTTCAATATTAAAACTTGTCTTCAATGAAGCCTCAAATCCTTATGTATCAATAGCCAGCGTTGGCTTTGCCTGGTTGCCTTTATCCATTTTTGCTATAGACGACTGCGCCTCAGTAGTCAATTTGTCCATTTCAATCACTGCCTGAGCCATTTGCGGCAAAGCTTTCTGACGGAATGTAGAGATATCGTCCATTGCCGTTTTTAGATCTTGGAAAGCCACTTTCAATGTATTCATATCGAGGCTTGCAGAGGAAGCCTGCTTTTGAATTTCCACACCTTGAGTTTTCAAACGTGACGCGGTACCCGCGATAAGATCGTTTGTCGTTTGGTTAACGCTGTTGATTTTATCCAAAACGATTTTTTGGTTAGCTAAGGCCATAGCGACCGTCGCCGCCACTTGCAAAGCGCTCACGGTTACGTTCAGCGAGCGGTTCACGCCACGAACCAGTTCTTTATTATTTCGCATAATGATTTCTGTTGCGATCACACCTTGCTGATTGACTGCCAGCTGTTGCTGTAAATCAATGATTCGTTGACGTAATGGGAACAGAATTTCTTCGCTAAGAAACTTATGTTGATCAGAACCCGGGCCTACTTCGCGCTCTAACTTATACTGAAGTTTATTATCGATCACTTGCGACAATGCAATCATTTGAGTCAATTTGTCGCTGATCTCGCGCATGCTTTTTTGATCTTCAGTCAGTGTGATATTATCACGTTGTAATTGATCACGGCCATTTTCTAAAGATTTTATAATCGCCGCAATTACGTCCTGAGCCGATTCAAACTTAGAAAAATATTTTTTCAAAGGGTCACCGATACCAGGCAAAAACCCAAGAGTTCTTGAAACCCAACCTGGCTCAAAATTAAATTTAGCTGGATCAAGTTCTTCCACTTTCAATTTTAAGTTGATCAAAGAATTTGCGACTTCACCGCCCTCTTGAGAACGATCAGATAATTTTTTAACGGGCTGTCTCAGCAATTCACTTTTCTTTGCAGCTTCTCGTTGCAAATCTAACCCAAATGTATCAACAGCGGCTTTGTTATCTTCACGACCTTTATAGTCCTGAGGATTTAAGTTCAAAATGCGATCTATGAACTCAGTCGCTTTTGTTTCCAAATTGGCTTGCACAGTTGGGCTAGCTTGAAGCTGCTGGTTAGCGTTCGGTATAGCTAAATCTTTCTTAATCGTTTCCGTAGAAAAAATATCATCAATGCGCGTATTCTCTGCTGTTTTAGTGTCCACAAAAACTCCTTTTACTTAATTTGCTTTAACAGTTCTGCTTTTTTTGATTCATATTCTGATTCTGAAATTACACCTTTAGTTTTTAAATCATGCAGTTGCCCGATTGTTTTTAAAACGTCATCGTTAGTTGGACCGCTAGAATCGCCAGAACCCATCGATTTGGCTACGTTCTGACCAAGTGCTAATGCTGTTGCGAGTTCTACACCAGCAGAACTGCCATTGCCTTCTTTCGTCAAACTATCCGCTGCTTGAAACTGAGTGTACTGTTTCATATCACCCGTAATTTTCATCGAACCCATTTTATCAATTTGTGATTGAACTTCTTCTGGCAATGAAACGCTTTGAACATAGAAAGATTCCAAACTTAAACCATAGTTTTCAAAATCATCGGCCAATTCAGTTTTCAATGTTTGGGAAAAGCTTTCCTGATGAGCAGCCATGTCCAAAAAAGAAACTTGTGATTTTCCGAAGTATGTCGCCAGTGACGTCAAAATCGTAGATTTCAATTGCCCTTCTAATTCTCCGGACATGAAAACTTCTTTGTTTGAAGAAAGTTTTTGGTAAAACACTTTAGGGTTTTTAATACGGTAACTGAAGGTTCCAAAGGCGCGAACACGAACAATACCAAAATCTTTATCACGAACTGTGATCGGTGAAGCCGTTCCCCATTTTTGATCGATCTGTTCATTCGTAGAAAAGAAAATCAAATCTGATTTGAATGGCGATTGGAACATTTTATCCCAATTTTGCAAATTAGTCAGCACTGGCAAGTTGCGCGTTTCAATCGTATGCATACCGGGTCCGAACAAATCAGCGACAACACCTTCATTCACGAACAGGGCTAATTGTGTCTGACGAACCGTCAACTGAGCTCCGTTTTGAATTTCACGATCTTGCATTGGGTAACGGTAGGCTAATACCCCTGGGGCTTCATCTGGCCATTCGATTACATCAAGCATTTGCTTTTTAAAAAACCCAAAAACCATTCCAGCCTCCTATAGAGTTGCCATTAAAATATATCGGGAGTTAAAAATAATGACAATAAACTTCTTATACGGCTTCGGTACGCTTAACTTGTTGCAAAACGCTGGATAACGGCTTTAATAGGAGCCAGTTTTCATCAAGGAGATTCTCTATGACTTGGTTCCTTATATTGGGCGGTTTAGCTGCGTTAATTTTAATCAGCATGGCCTTGGTCAAAAAAAGTCGTGGATATTCAAGTGCCACAGGAATCAAAAACGTGAATGATGCCACCAAGGTCTTAAAATCAGATCTGTTCAAGCTTCAGTTCACCGAAAACGCCGAGAAATTCGGTGAAAAAATATCTCTGCAATTCGACGAACTCGAGAAAAAATATAACTCGTACTTACAGACTCTAAACCAGAAATTTAATCCAAGCGAAATCACGTATTATCGCTACCTTCAACCTGTGCAACAAGTTCAACAAAGCCTGCATGAAAACTTTAAAAAACTAAAGGACGTAACTATTTTCATTGGCAACAATGCGACCAGTGTAAAAGAACTCTCAAAGAAATCGTCTGATACTTTGTCCGCAGAAGAGAAAAACAAACTTGAGATCAATAAAAAGTATCTGACTCATTTTGAAGAGCTGTACTCGATTAATCAAAAAGCACTGAACGAGTTAGATTCATTGACGCTGTCACTAGCTCAAGTAAACTCAGGCCAGTCTTCAGATCCAAAGCAAATTGAGTATTTAGTAAAAGAACTCAGCGCCCTTTCGGAAAGGGCGAAGAAATATAATATTCAGTCTTAGAAATTCATAGAGAAACGAGATAAGAACAGGCGGTTTTCTTTAGGCGTATTATAGGTACCCACGTCTTCACCATAGGTGACTAAATCTAAATTAAACCATGTGAACATCGCAGAAAATCCCGCTGAAAGATAACCTTGGCCCAAACCAACACGATAACTACCTTTCCACCAATTTGTGACAGCCCAATCAAACTCAAAGCCTAAGTTTAAACCTTTGTGCAAATTGAACGCTGGATGCAGAATATTTTTTATATCTAGAGTTCCGCGGCCACCAAAAATCCACATGCTTGGATATTCCCAGCGCGTACCGATATCGATTACGCGAGTCAGTTTGGCTGGCTTTGAATCCGCACTGGCTTCTTTGTTGAATAGCTTTAGACTTCCAATTGAGTCCGCATCTACAACGTTCTTGATAACGGCACCAAACGTTGGTCTAGCTAGACGAAACCAAGAAAACAAACTGTCGTCGTCAGGAATATGTGGTTTGTAAAGAAAGCCAATGTCCGCATCAATAAAATAGCCTTCTTTTAAATCCGACGTTTTAATCACGTTTGAGTCAGCAGCTAACTCAATCGCATCCACAGATTTACTAAAGTAACCTCGGTTAATTACCTTACCGGTAATCCCCCAAGCGACCTTGGCGTTTTCGATGTCTTTGAAGGTATCTGCATAGCCTAACGCTAACGTCGTATCTAGATACATTGTTGAGCTAATAGAAACCGGCTGATTCGGCGTTAGCTCGATAGACAGGTCTGCTGGGATGAATCCGATCCCCCAACCTTGTCCTACCCAAATTCCGTTTGGAGCCGTAAAGCGGGCACCAAAGGACTTTCCGTACTGTTTTTGAATCGCAGTAAAGATGGCGTTCTGTTTGTCTGTTTCGGATCCCTTGGTCGAAGATGCATCAGAGATATCTTTGCTAAATGTAGCAAATGCGTCGGTAGCCCCCACATCGAAGGATAGATTTACCTCGTGGCTATCACGAAATGCTAACCCGGCAGGATTGTAAAACAAAGCCGAGTAGTCATTTGCGACCGCAACGAACGCATTCCCCATGCCTAGTGCGCGTGGCGACTGATATTGTTGATGAATTCGATAAGAAACACCGTCATAGGCCGCCAAACTCATCTGGCACCAAAAAAGGCAGACCCCTACGAAAGGTATTAACTTTTTCATTTATCCTCCATAAGCACTTCACAAAAATTGTAAAAACAATTTATACTTTTTAGTATGCGTAGTTTTATAATTTTCATTTTTTTGACCTTTGTCGTGCTAAATGGTGTTAATGCAGCTCCCCAATCGTCACCAACGACGGTATCGCCCATTGATGACAAATCTGTCTTGAAACATGAAAACGATGATTTCTTCCCTCCGGCCTCACCACATAGCTTTCGTTTGCAGTTTGGTGGACTCAGTGGAGCGTTCAACGACAACCACGAATCTGATTGGCACTATTTGATTGGTATTGCTCGACGAACTGATTTTGAATTTGAACGCACTTTTGTTTGGGGGGCCTCACTGGCTTCGAATGAAAGCATTGAACTCAAATTACAATCTGATTTTTCAAGTTTGTTTTTGATGGATCCGATGTGGAAAAATTTGGGGATTGGCTTTAGTCAGTTCATTTGGGGCCGCGATGGTGTTTCTAACTTAGTGAATATCAATCAATCAAAAATCAATATATATGCGGATTTCGCAACGTACTTCCAAGTGCAAGCCTACTATGGCTTAAAAGGCCTTGCTTACTCGATCTCGTTTCAGTCTTGGTTTTGAACCGATTCTAACCACAATACAAATCTGTCAACCTCTCTGGATAAGTCTTTAAGATCACCATTGTTATTAATTAAAATGTGAGCTTTGGTTTCTTTCTGAGAAATTGGCATCTGTGCCGCTAAACGCTTTTGTATTTCCTCATCGGACCAATTATTTCTAGATTTAATCCTTTTTATTTGATTTTCTACACTGCACGTAACCATCACGACCAAATCAAACGACTTTTCCATGTTTTTTTCAAACAGCAACGGGACATCGTAAAACAAATACTTTTGATTATTCTTTTTATGATCATCTTTCGCTTTCTCAACAGACAAGCGAACTTCCGGGTGAGTGATAGATTCTAGTTTTTCTAATTTTTGTCGATCTGAGAAAACGATCTTGGCTAGTACTGCACGATCAATATTTCCATCCGGTCCCAAAATAGACGGTCCAAACTCTGCAACGATTTTGGCATGCGCCGGGCTCGATTTTTCCAAGTTTTGTTTTGCCAATACATCGGCGTCCAAAACAAAGCGTCCCTTTTTACGAAGCAAATCTGAAAATGTAGATTTACCAGTTCCAATAGAACCAGTGATCCCGATCCAAAGCACTAAACCTCCTGCTCTATTCCCAGTATGAGACATCATCAGCCAGTCTGTCCTGTAATTATTTTGGTCAATTGAATTTTTTTTGGACTATGGTCAAGGCCAAAAAAGCCATTCTTTTCTTAAGGTACCTATAGAAAAACCGATAAATAAACGCAGTAGAAGGGAATAAATGGCGCACACTTTTGAACGTTTTGGTAAATATGTACTTCTTGAGAAGCTTGCCTCTGGCGGCATGGCCGAAGTTTATTTGGCTAAAAACTCAGGTGCCAATGGCGTAAGCAAATTCGTCGCTATCAAACGTATCCTTCCACAATATTCTGACAATGAAGAATTCATCGAAATGTTTAAAGAAGAAGCGAAGATTGCCGTGAATCTAAATCACAGTAACGTCGTTCACATTCACGAATTCGGTATTGAACGAAATCAATTCTACCTGGTTATGGAATACGTCGAAGGCAGAAACTTACGACAGATTTTGAATGAGCTAAAAAAGAAAGCTAATCATTTCCAAGTCGATCAAATCGTTTACATCATCAAGGAAGTATCTGCGGGATTAGATCACGCACATCGCTGTTTAGATGGGACAACTGGCAAGCCACTCAATATCACTCACCGTGACATGAGTCCGCAAAATGTCATGATCAGCTTTGAAGGTGAAATTAAGATCATCGATTTCGGTATCGCGAAAGCCGAAAATCAACTAGAAGCCACTAAAGCTGGCACATTAAAAGGGAAGTTTGGATACATGAGTCCCGAGCAAGCCGATGGACAAAACATCGACTTGCGAACAGACGTATTCTCGTTAGGTATCGTTCTTTGGGAACTACTAGCAAAAGATCGTCTATTCTCTGGCAGCTCAGAAGCTGCGATTTTAAGAAAAATTCGTGAATCAAATATTCCGTCTTTAAGAAAAATCGATCCTTCAATTCATCCAGAGTTAGATAAAATCGTAAGCAAAGCATTGGCGAAAGACAAAAATCTTCGCTACCAAACATCAGCTGCTTTACACAGAGATTTAAATAGATTTTTAAATACACATTATCCTGAATTTTCTCCACAAGATTTTAGCGTTTTCATCAAGCATGCATTTGCTGATGCTTACTCTGAACAAAAAGGGAAATTGGTTGAGTTCTCTCATATCCATGCAAATCCAGACGGCGTTGATTCTAACACCGTTACGCGTGTAAATGAGAAATTCAAAAATCAAAACCAAAATCAAAACCACTCAAACCAAGATTCGCAATCTAGAAAATCAGAAGGCAGTCCAATTTTAGTAAGCTCTGGTATGTCAGAGAATAACGTTGAAAACTTACATCTGAATGTAGATATCAATGAAAACATTGATGTAAAGTTGAAAAAACGTGATAACCGTCAAGAAGAGTCAAACAAAGGCAAAACATCGATTACATCTTTGTCGCACTCTTCGTCACCTAAAACACGTGCTACTAGATATAACTTTGAAAAAACTAGAACTAAAAAAGACTCTAGTTTCCTTACGCCCGTATTAATGGCTGCCATGGTTATCGGTGGTTTATCTTGGTATCAATTTGTTTACAAAGGCGAAAGTCATAATTCATCCAACAACCCGGTCGATACCGCTCCATCTCCGATTTCGTTGTGTAAAGCACAACCAAAACTGAAAGAGTGTATTTCTAGATGTAAAGATGGCGACAAGTCTGTCTGTGATGCGATTGGTGCGATCACTAAACCGGTATCTGTTCCAGCAGTTAGAAAGTTTGCTGTCCATTTTGATTCTGAGCCAAAACAAGCTGAGATTTATTTGGATAACGTATTCCAAGGTCGCACTCCTATGAAACTGGATATCGCGTCTAAAGGTGATGTTCGTATTAAATTTAGAAAGCAAGGTTACTTTGATGTCGACAGATCCGTTTTAATCAACGGCGACAACATGATTATCAAGGAAAATCTACAAGAAGAGCAGTATGCGCGACTCATAATCAATTCATTTAATGCTGGTGCCGATTACAAAATTGTTATAAACAATGAAAACAAAAGCACCTATGAATTAAGACAAGAAATTAAGGTTCCGGCCAACCAAAACTTGGTTGTCGAGGTAACAAATTCTTTGGGATTCAAAGCGCGAGAAGTAGTTAACGTTCAAGAAAACACTCGTCGCACACTGGATATGGTACTTAAGAAAGTTGAATAACAATGTCTGCCAAACCACTGCCCTACACCATAGCCGATTTCCATCTTCGGTCAGAAAAAAACGCGTTTTTAATTAAAGCCAAAGGCGAGTGGACTAAAACGTCGTGGCTAGAATACCAAAAAGACATTTTTAAAATCAGCCACTTTTTACGTACACACAGTAAGGTCGAATTCGCCAAAGTAGGCATCGTCTGCAGCACTCGGTATGAATGGAGTGTCACCGACTTAGCCACTCAATGTGCAAAACGAGTCCTGGTTCCTATTTACCCAGCCGTCACTCCAGAAGAAATGTCCTACATCATCGATCACTCTGAAATTGAAGTGTTGTTCTTGGAAAATAAAACCCAAGTCCGAGTGTGGGAGAAAATCAGTAAATCCTGCCCGACCGTTAAAACCGTAGTTATAATAGATAAATTTGATCTGGTCGATTCACCAATTATTAGCTGGGATAAAATTCTGGATGAAAAATTATCACCCGAAGATTCCAAGGCTATTAAAAGCTCCATTAATTCCATCAAGATCGACACAATGGCCTCCATCGTTTACACCAGCGGAACAACTGGAAATCCCAAAGGGGTCGTACTGACCCATAAACAAATTATCAGTGAAGTTGTTGAGGCATTTAATAGCTGCCAAGCCACTGCGGCCGATCGAACCCTGACATTTCTTCCCTTTGCTCACGTATTTGGACGCATTGAAAACTGGGCCCATGCGCATTTTGGCTACGAAATGGCATTTGCCGAAAGCATGGAAAAAATCAAAAGCAATCTAGTCGAAATAAACCCGACATTTGTTTTTGCCGTCCCAAGAATTTTTGAGAAAGTCTATATAGCTGTGATCTCGAATATCGAAAATAATAAAATTAAACAAATGGCTTTTGATTGGGCACTTACACAATCTAAAAATAGGCTAGATAAAACTCGTAAATTTGAAATGGTCCCAATCAAAGACTGGGCCCTCGCTGAGTTAGCACAACGTTTGATTTTAGATAAAGTAAAATTCGCATTCGGTAACCAGTTGCGATTTTGTGTCAGCGGCGGCGCTCCACTTAATCCTGTAATTGCAGAGTTTTTTGCACAATGTGGAGTCATGCTTTTAGAAGGCTATGGCCTGACAGAAACTACAGCGGCTATCGCTGTTAATACTCCATTTGATTTTCAAATCGGCACTGTTGGTAGGCCGATTGGCGATGTTCAAATTAAGTTTGCGGCCGACGGCGAGATCCTCCTTAAAAGCGATAAGGTAGCCACCGAATACTATAAAGACCCCGAAGCTACAGCCGCTGCATTTGAAGACGGTTGGTTCAAAACAGGTGATATTGGCGAGCTAACGCCCACTGGACATTTACGAATTACCGATCGCAAAAAAGATTTAATCAAAACAGCCAACGGCAAATACGTAGCGCCTCAAAAACTAGAAGGCCTGCTAAAATTGAATCCGCTGATTGCTAACGTTTTGATTCACGGTGATCAGAAAAAATATATCATCGCACTTTTGAGCTTAGATCACCAGCAAGCAAAAAAATGGGCAGACTCCAACGGAGTTGATTCATCAGACATCCGTAAAATTATCAATAGTCCAAAATTTTCGGACGAGATTCGTCATCATATTATGAAAACGAATTCGGAACTAGCCAATCATGAATCTATCAAGAAATATCTAGTGATCGCAGATGAATTTACGATTGAAAATGGCTTGCTCACCCATTCATTAAAAGTAAAACGAAAATTATTAGATCAAAAGTATAACGACGTGGTCGAAAGCCTATATTAGAGCCAGAAGCGAAAGCCGATGGACGCTGTATAACCTGAAAAATTTAAACTACGATTCTCGCCATTTAAATTCGTAAGTGCTTCACCGACTGTCTTAGCACCCTGAAATGTTGTGACATCTTTAGAGTACTTAATTTCTTTAAATATTAAACTTCGATATCCCACTTCAATAACAAAAGAAGTTGTATCCACAAAGCTCATCTCAAAACCCAATCCTCCTCCCATCTCGGCGGCGCTACCTTTAGCCTCAACCGTATGGTCAGAATTAGGTGATACGACGCCTGTATAGGCTTGAGTCATCGTCAAATTCGACGAACCATAATAGCCAAACAGATAGAATCGATTATTGGGTTTTTTGTTTAAATGAATTTCTAACCCGAGCTTGGGCGCCACAGCGGTAACATCAGAATCAACAATGTATTGTGCCGTCGAACTAGCCAATCCTTGAACTTCTTTTAATTTTGAAGGTTTTAATATTTCAAATGAAAAACGCCACGCTAAATACGGAGATGAATACACAAAACCAAACTCTCCGCCCAATCCCAATTTATATTCATCAGAATAAGAATCAATGCTGGCTAGGTTTTCATCAAATGGAGTTGTCTTTAATAGCGAGCTACCGCCCTCAACAGAGAAATAGCTAGCAAATTTTTCGTCACTTAAACTAAGTACGCGAGCTTGGCAGAAAATTGCGGAAAAGAAAATGGTAGTGACTATCTTCGCGTACAAAGTTACCTCGAGGAGAGATTAATATAAATCCACTACAAGCTTACTAGTGTCTTTTTCACCCTTAACTTGCATTACTTTCATTTTACCCGGTTTTTTCAAATTCAAAACCATAGTTAATGTTTTATCCGTAGGATCTGAAATCAATTTACCGCTTGATACTAAGACGGATTTCTTGATCGTTTTGGTTAAATCATTCTCAAATACTCTAGAAACGGGCATCTGAGAGAAATCAATTACGATTTGAGGTGGGTTCTTAACCAACTGAACGTGGTAGAAGCCCGGAAGACCTTTTATTTTTTGTCCTCTTAAATCACCGATATCAAAAATGTATCTTTCCATTTTGACGTTTGGCATAGATACCAATTGCATTTTAAGCATTGAAAATCCATTTCCAGCAATACCACCGCTGATAGCACCCTGATCTACAATCAAACTTTTCTGAATATTTTGTGCTGGAGGCAGAGCCGCCTGTAACATCAAAGGTAATAACAATGCGCCTAAAATTTTAAACATATGGATCTCCTTATCCTAACTCTCTTTAAGGCTAACGAGAGCCGGCTGGCGTTGTCAAAACCATTTTTTCCAAGTCCTACTCAATCTAATACATCGTGAGGAAAACTATAGAATTCATTAATCATCTCGGGAGAGTCGGAATCAATAGAGACTAGAAAGCGCGAATTCCAGCGACAAATACCTTCCGCCTTCTTTGAATCTAAAATTTTCTTAATTTTTATAACTCTACCGGCTTTAATATCATAACGCCCTATAAAGCTCGCTAGAACAACGCCATCATCATACGCGTTATCTGTTTTCTCGACAGTGGCTAAAAACAACATCGTTTGATCGGTCTCGCGTATTCCGTCAGTCCAGTGAATCGGATGTCCATCAAACCGACCTAACTCAACGGTCGTTTTAGAAAATAAGTAATCAAAATCATTATCAGAATCTTTAGTTACAGCATTCTTGATCCAAAATGGTCCATTCGAAACTGTTATCAATTCACTGCCGGAAGATTCATTTCCTCGATTCAGCAGCAGTAGATCATTACCAAATAGCACATGTCCTTCAATATTGATTTCTCTGCCCTGCAGTTGCTTAAAAAGTTTTTCTAACTTAAATAGCCTATGTGAATGAATCTGCAATTGAGCATTCTCGGCGGATATATGAAACACGCCGAGCTCGTCACGGTTTGATTTCGATAATGAGGGAAGTGCAATGACGTAGTCTTTCCCATCTATTGAAACGAGCGAAATACTTTCCTGATCTGGCTTAATTTTCTTTTGTTCTTTATAGGTGATCGAAGCCGGATATTCAGAAAAGTTATAGAATTGGTCTTTTTCAGATCCCCTAACAAATAGACCATGATATTCATCACTGACCCCAATAACCAAGTCCTGGTAATCGACTAGACCACTGACCGATCGGATGACTTTAGATGTTTTTTCAATATTATGCATAGCAAATAGAGTCTGCACGAAAAAAATTTCATTTTCACTGCAAATTTTTATAAATCCTCCGATAGGTCTATATGGGAGGACACACTATGTCTCAATATGATCCAAGTGAAATGCATGACTTTTTATCGATGACCCCTGAAAAAGGGTTAAGACAAATTCTTGTCGATAACAAAACGTTCACAAATGACCACTTCAGTATGATGCTTAAAATCGTAAGGAATGGAAGTAAGGAAACTTTTTGTGAGCACTACACAAAAAATGACTTTCCTAAAATCAAATTCACTCCAAATGAAACTAAGCACAAAGAAACATTCTGGGCTACATTAGGAAACGTTCTTGGTCAAAAAGGCATCTGCCAACCAGCAACGACACCGAAAGCGGCTTAAATGAACTATGGATACCCTCAACAGAGATGATCAGTTTAAAA
>CAZCHT010000108.1:0-14937 GCA_964498705.1 uncultured Bdellovibrio sp.
GTACAGCGCGCATGGCACTTGATCGATGCTGCTGACCAAAAAGTAGGCCGTGTAGCAACTCACATTGCTAACCTTCTACGTGGAAAGCATAAAACTCTTTTTACACCTCACGCGGACACTGGTGACTTTGTTGTCGTAATCAATACTGACAAAATGGTTCTAACTGGTTCTAAATGGGATTCTAAAAAATACTACCGTCACTCACGCTTTTTCGGTTCAATGAAAATTAAAACTGCGGCGCAAATAAAAGAAGAAGATTCTTCTTTCATCATGCACGAAGCAGTTCGCGGTATGTTACCAACTAACAAAATGTCTAGACACTTGATCT
Organism: uncultured Bdellovibrio sp.; assembly: GCA_964498705.1. Taxonomy (GTDB): domain Bacteria; phylum Bdellovibrionota; class Bdellovibrionia; order Bdellovibrionales; family Bdellovibrionaceae; genus UBA2316. The sequence goes on from CAZCHT010000108.1 coordinate 329, forward strand.
TGAAAATGAAGGCGTACAAAGCGGCCACTCATGATCACGCTGCTCAAAAACCGACACCTTACCAAGTGAAATAAAGAGGATATAGATAATGGCAACTATGGAAAAATTATTTTATGCAACTGGAAGAAGAAAAACGAGCACGGCTCGTGTTTTCCTTAAACCAGGTAAAGGTACTTTCACTGTTAATGGTGAAAAACTAGAAGAATACATGACACGTCTTCAATCTCGCATGGTTGTTATGCAACCGTTCGATTTATTATTACAATCTGGAAAGTTTGATGCAAAAATCACTGTAGCTGGTGGTGGTGAAGCAGGACAAGCCGGTGCTATCCGTCTTGGAATCTCACGTGCTCTTCAAGCATTTAATCCTGAATTTAGAGCGACTTTGAAAAAAGCTGGCTATCTTACTCGTGACCCTAGAATGGTTGAGCGTAAGAAATACGGTAAATCAGGTGCTCGTAAACGTTACCAATACTCAAAACGCTAATATTCGTTTTGCAGTTTTGCGAAAAGAGGGAACCAACTGGTTCCCTTTTTTTTTACCTCAATTAACAGTGAAATCTTGAACAGAACTTGAAAACGTTCCAGTACTTGTAAACAGGGTATTTAAATAGGTTCCGATATCGAATGTTTGAAGTGTAACTCCCGATGGCGCTGTTGCCGTTGCTGCCTGTGAACCGGAAGCAGCTCGACCCAGTGTGGGTACCGCAAAGCCAGCCTTGAGTGAGTCACAATTGCTAAGGCTTGCGGCCGTTGAAAGATTGCCAGCATTCACGCACGCTTCAACCCAGTCACTCGCGTCTGTAATTGAATTTCCATCAAAATCACATGTTGTCCCGACGCCGTTTGGATTTGCAATAATATAGATATAATTAGCATCAGATTTATAGTGGAAGCTGCAAAAACCAAGGCCAACACCACCACCGGTCATCTCTACAGTTCCAGCCGTTTTATTGGCTTTTAATCGAATTAATCCCGTTGAATTAGAAAATGATCCATCTTCAGAGCGAAGCCACATATACCCTTCAACATCCTGGGCTGCATTGATCGAGTAAAGTCCTCCAGCGGCTCCATTGGCTGTTCTTAGATACCAGGTTTCATCTTTTTTCCCCCAAGCAACTTTAATACTTGAGTCTTTGCATTGTAGAAAGTGACTGAACGAAGCTGATCCTGGAAACGATAGTTCTGCACTTGAATCCACGGCCGCTGAATCCATGCATGGAACTGTGCCTGTAGATCTGAGTTCGATCTCTGCCATTCGGTCGTCAACACTCTTAAGAAGATTTAAAACTTCGACTGGCCCTTTGCAAAACAGTCGCTGTTTCATAATACATCGAACTTTTTCAGACGCAGTTGAAAGTGATGAACACGGGTCGCCAGAACTCGCATCGGTTTGGCAAGTTGTAGTATAATCAATTGCCAGCGAATCAGCTATTGCTAAGCTGAATGTACTTCCGCCAATGAGCGAACTAGAAAGACTTTGTTGAACCGGCGGCCTAATATCGGGGACAGAAATCGTTGCACTTTTACCACTATCGTTACTTTTATTGCAGTTGTTTAAAATTAAAATTGAAATAACGGCGCATAATAATTTACCAAAAATTTTCATTTAAATTTCCTTTAATTAATTTTTTATGGAAGGAGAATCCTTCAAATCAGGGTTGATCCTCTTAGTAAAGTTGTCAACAATCGAGGAAATCACCCGCTTAATTGAGTTTTTTTTTGGCCCAAAGGAGGGCTTAAAAGGAACCTTCGGGTTGCTTTTTTTCCTTCAGATTGAAGCTTTTTTTTAAGATATTGTGTCATCATGAAATCTTGAGGTTAACCTCGTTCATTTGGACAACTCTCTATTGTATTGAAGTATCCACTCTAATATCCTCACCCAAGCGTGCAAACACTTTTGTCCATGGAGGACAAACAAGGGAGTAAAATGATTTACGGATTTCCAGGTTCTTCAACCAGCAAAATCAAATATAAGCAGAAGTATGACAATTTTATCGGAGGCAAGTTCGTTCCACCTGTAAAGGAGCAGTACTTTGATGTAGTTACTCCAATTACAGGGAAGGTATACACTCGTGCGGCCCGATCAACCGCGGAAGATATAGAACTTGCGCTAGACGCGGCTCACAAGGCGTTTGAAACATGGGGTAAAACTTCGGTTACTGAACGTGCCAACGTTCTTTTAAAAATTGCAGATCGCATGGAACAAAATTTAGAAATGCTTGCTTATGCGGAGACTGTCGACAATGGCAAACCAATTCGAGAGACTCTAAATGCAGATATTCCACTGAGTATCGACCACTTTAGATATTTTGCAGGTTGCTTGAGGTCGCAAGAAGGCGCGTTGAGTGAACTAGATGAGACTACGGTAGCCTACCATTTCCATGAACCACTGGGAGTCGTGGGGCAGATTATTCCTTGGAATTTTCCGATTTTAATGGCGGCTTGGAAACTGGCTCCCGCATTAGGTGCTGGTAACTGTGTAGTGTTAAAACCAGCCGAATCTACGCCGGTTAGTATTTTGGTGTTAGCAGAGCTTATTGCCGACCTACTGCCCGCTGGCGTTTTGAACATCGTCAATGGATACGGTCGCGAAGCAGGTATGCCATTGGCCACTAGCAAGCGAATTGCAAAAATTGCGTTTACAGGTTCCACATCGACCGGCCGAGTGATTGCGCAAGCGGCAGCAAATAGTTTAATTCCTGCGACGCTTGAATTAGGCGGAAAATCTCCTAACGTTTTCTTTGCTGATATTGCTGATGAGGATGATGATTTTTTAGATAAAGCTATTGAAGGCTTGGTACTGTTTGCTTTCAACCAAGGTGAAGTTTGTACGTGTCCGTCTAGAGCTTTAATACATGAATCTATATACGATAAATTTATGGCTAGAGTTTTGAGCCGTGTTGAGGCGATTAAGCAAGGAAATCCGTTAGATCCGGAAACTATGATGGGTGCCCAAGCTTCGAATGAACAACTTACTAAAATTAAAACCTATTTGGATTTAGGGAAACAAGAAGGTGCTAAGCTATTAATTGGTGGTGCTCAAGCACATCTGCCGGGTGAATTGAGCGGTGGGTACTATGTTCAACCTACACTGTTCCTTGGTCACAATAAGATGAGAATTTTTCAAGAAGAAATTTTTGGTCCCGTTTTAGCGGTCACTACTTTTAAAACCGAAGCTGAGGCATTGGAAATTGCAAACGATACGCTTTATGGATTAGGTGCTGGCGTTTGGGCACGGAACGGAAACGTTGCCTACAGGATGGGTCGAGCGATTAAAGCCGGCCGTGTTTGGACAAATTGCTATCATGCTTATCCAGCGCATGCAGCATTTGGTGGTTATAAAGAATCTGGTATTGGTCGAGAGAATCACAAGATGATGTTGAACCATTATCAACAGACAAAAAACCTTCTTGTTAGTTATAGTCCGAAAAAACTAGGTTTTTTCTAAATGGTAGCAAAAGTTATCGCTACAACAGAAGCGATTGAACTTATAGCATCTTTGAAGTTAAAGCACGGTCCCCTGATGTTTCATCAATCTGGGGGCTGTTGTGACAATAGTGCGGCCAATTGCTATCTTCCTGGTGAGTTAACTATTGGGCCCTCCGACGTATATTTAGGAGATATCGGTGGTTGCCCTTTTTACATTGGTAAAGCTCAATATGAATATTGGAAATTCACTCAGCTTATCATCGACGTGATAGATGGGCATGGTGGAACTTTTTCCCTGGAAGGACCGGAAGGCAAAGCGTTTCATACTCGTTCCAGAGTGTTTGAAAATGATGAATTAATTGAGTTGGGATTGATAAATCGATAAATAATTCTATTCTTTGTTCACCGAAGCCTGTCGAATTAAATGATCCACTTTGAAATAGCTGACGTCTTTGACATCTGGCTTGAAGAAATGACTTTTGTGCAGAGTTTGCACTTTAGTTGAAAATTCGAAAGTCCAATCGCTGTATTCATTGCGAGCTAAATCAATATATCGATCATATTGCTCGAGATGGCGAATTTCAGACACATTTTTAAAGAGATTAGATTTTTTGGTCTTGTTAAAAGAATCAACTTCAGCAACGACTTTTTGATTGAGGGCATTGGATGCTGATTCTATTTTATCTATATTAACTGGCTTAGTTTGCAGCCAGTTGTTCAGCGCCAGTAATTCTGAATCCAAAATTTTTGATTTTTGGTTTCCAGATAAAGTTTTAAGGTAGGCGTTGCGGTTGATAAATGCTTCGGAAACTTTTTCGAATTTAATATCAGCTTGGGCCTGCGTATTTTTAAGTTGCTCGATGGATGTTTGATATTTCTTTTTTTGGACCTCGTACAATAGAGCGCTAGCTATTCCTAACACTAGGAATAGCGCTATAATGATTTGAACTACAAAAACGTCCTGACTCTTTTTCAAATTTTCCATCCTACCACCATCTACGAACCATGCGGATTACGTGAGCGCCCCGTTCTGCAATGTACAAGTTTCCGTCAGCATCGAATGCGATCCCATGCGGTTGGTATAACTGAACTTGCGTACCGGCTTTAAGCTCGTCTTCCAAACCTATCTGTGATCCACCGCGAGTAGAGGTCGTTGGATTTGAACCAATTATGCGTTGTAAGTTTCCGGCGGCATCTGTTCTATCGAAACAGTATACTCCATGTGTTCCTGTATTAACATCTAACCAAAGTTGAGTATTGCTACTGCCGCCGCCGGTAGATACGCAAACCCATTTGTTATCAAATGCAGCCACACCATTCAGACGAGCCGTTGTTCCAGTCGGAGCAAAATTCCAAAGCGTAGTCGTTTTAACTTCGCCAGCACCTTTGCCTACGGCTTGTCCACCAGCAATCGATGGGAAGGAAACACTAGACGATCCTGTGTTAGCATAACGGATCTTGCCGGTGGCTTGATTGTAACCTTCAAGGAAGAAGAAGTTATTTGGATTGAGTGGATCTATTACCATTTCAGTTGGATACGTAACAAGCGTTGGGTTAGTCGCGTTGTCACCGTTACCGATAGCATCATTTGATCCCGCAGTGCCGCAACGACCGATAAAGTTTTGCAAGTTTCCACTTGAATCCAATTTTAATATACAGTGTGCACGGTTATCAGCAATGTACAGATTTGTTAAATCGGTGATGAAGCCAACAGGCTCTAGTAAGCTATTTAGTAAACCATTCTGATTAAACAGAGTTGTCTGCACGCAACCTAAAGAGTAGTCGCCGACAATGTTGTTTACTTTATCTGGAGAAACGTCTTCACCAAATATCGTTTTAGTTTGTGCTAAATTTCTATTATGAGCTCGAATTGCACATGTAGAGCCGACACCAGAGTTTTGGTTATCACCCGTCAGTGTTGAATCCGAAAACATTAAGAAATCTTTTGGGTCACCACCGGATGTTTTATACAGCGCCGTTTGCATTGGGCCACCTAAGTACATACCAAATCTATCTTCTGACGGAGTTGTCGTGTGATTTGAACCCGGGTTTACTCCTGTTGCGCGACCACGGCCTAAGAATGTTTCAAAAGACCCTTTTGTTAAATCAACTTTACGAATTCGACCATTGCGCATATCCGAAACAAAAAGAAGTTTGCTAGTAGGATCATATGTTAAACCAGTTGGTTGATCCATAACTGCATCTTCCGCTTCGACTATGGCGTCACCGTACCAGCCATATCTAAACCGTCCGGAACCTAGATCTGTCGAAACAACGGCTGTCGCTAGATCCATCTTTCGTAAGCGCCAGTTAGATGTATCACCAAAGTAAAGTTTCGAATTTGTAGAGTCCATCACTATTCCGGTTGGAGTACAAATACGGGAATTTATGCCCAATTTAGTATCACCATTAAACGCGCAGCTCGTGTTACCTGTTACCATTTGGTATTGATGGTATAGGCCCGTGCTGGCTGCGCTAGAACCAAACACCGTATTGCCGATAGTTTGAGTCGAAGAAACGCCGCCTGAGCTATCTACGTTGTTTAAATAACCGATGGTGTTGTTATCGTAGTTTGAAATAAAGAATCCACGGACGTTACCGCTAACTTCGTAAGGGGCTAGACCAAAACCCCATCTGAAAGCAGAGTTTCCGACGCTACCGAAGGCGGTCGACTGTACGCTTCCAGCTGTCGTTGGATTACTCATGATTGTTCCGACTTTACCGGCGGGAACTTTAGTCGTTCGCGCGTAGTAAACGAAACCTTCCGTGTAGCTAGTCGAATTTCCCGAGTACGTAACCGAGTGAATCGGTGTACCACTACATGTTGAATCTGTTGAAGCGTAAAAATTTCCACCGTTTGCTTGGTAGAAACGAATTTTCGTCCCAACTGTTGGATTCACTGGATTTGTAGAATTCGAAGGTTGGATCAAAACGCGTTCGCAATCATCAAAGTGCATAGAGTTTGGAGCCGCTACAAATGCGAATGTATTCGCCGCTGAAGCGCTGGTTGCGATAACTTGAACAGTACCAAGCGCGGCCGTAGCCACCGTCGGATTCAAACTTGAAGTTGCCGTGATCGTTAAGCCAGACGCTGCTGTTGAGCCTTTTGCCCATACTTCGACATAACGTTGTCCCGCTGGAATTGAGTAAAGTGTTTGTGTGGTGCTGCTTACGCAATTTGCCAAGCTAGTATGGAACGTAATACCGCCGCCAGATGTAGACATTGTCACGTCTACTGGAGAACCATAAATAGAAGTTAAGCTACTCGCATTTTGTAATTGAATACGATACGGGTAGCACATACCCACACCCATGTATGTCGTTCCGCCTTGCGATGTTGGACCCATGACGGCCAATTTCGTCGCTGTGTTGGAAAGTGCATCCACAGCTTGCAAGCGTCCAGTTCTGGTACTTGAGCCTAAGCCACCAGAGTTCAAGTTATCAATCGCAACAAGTGATGAGGCGCCCGCTAGGTACTTACCGGGAAGGAAATTGAGTGTCGTGGCCCCGCGATTTAATACGCGCAGACGACCTTCACGTTCTGTCCAATAAATGTTACCAGCTGAATCTTTTGCCATTTGAACGTTATATTGAGTACGTGCTTCTAGCAACGGATCACCGTCTTCAAGACCATCACTCATAACGCCCGAAAGCGTTTTGCCGACTACGATCTGAGTGTAGCCATAGGTTGAAATGTTTGATGGATCATTGATGTTTACTTTTCTGATCGTATCGCGACAAGCAATATACAAATAGGCGACAGAGCTTTCTACGTTTACAACTAAACCATTCGCATCGTAGCAAATTTGAGTAGTCCCTGACGCTGCCGTTGTTTGGTTGGCTGCTGTTACGTTACCTGGCCAAGCATTATCACTAACGCGACCAACTAGCGATTCGGCGATACCTGTTTCTTTTAAAACTACAATACGATGATTGCTCATATCACCGATATAAAGTCGGCCGCCGTAATAGGCTAGGGATCTTGGGTTGTTCAGTTTAAATGGATCGGCAGCAACGGTTTTATTTGGAGTGATACCACCGCCACCTAATCCAAGTACTGGAACTAGTTGTCCGTATGCAATTGTTTTTCCAAAGCGAGTAACATCATCAGACGAGGAAGTTCCTCGGTTCCAGTAAAATATCGAGTGAGTATTGTTATCACTGAAAATTACATTGTTACCGTCGAAGATAACTCCCCACGGTTGCAAACGCATTTTCGTCATATCATCAGCAGGGCGACGATCGCCGCCCACGCCGGCTTGACCAATCAACGTACATACTTGTCCGCCGCGATCACCGACTGATGAGTTATAAAGTTTATTACAATCTTTAGAGAACATGTTTACTTCAAGAGTCCAATCGTAAGATACAGATTCATTACCATCAGAAACTACCGCTGTAATTGTCATGTTGCCTAGTTTGTCCGTATTGAAATTTGGATTGATCGTCGCTGTAGAGTACGTTTTATCAGATGCAGTTGTGTAAGTTAAAAATGAATCACCACCAGCAGGTAGCTGTTGATTATTGATTTTCCAATAGTACGTTAAATTAGTTAGATCGTCTGTGTCTGGATCAGTTCCATAAATTTTGATTTGCATATTCGAACTGTAGTTCATCCGAATTTTGCCAGTCGTGGTAATTGCTTCTGAATCTAGTGTTTTCGTAATACCTGTTCCGCTTGTGCCAGACGCTGCTGTGTTAACCGCGGGGATTTGATTTCGTTTCAGATTCCAAGTACACGATTGAACGTTTAGATATTTATCTACAACTTCAACAATCAGTGAGCGAGTTCCCACTGACCACACTCTATCCGGAGTTTCACCCGTTGAGGTATCTGTTGAATTTGTTGCCACTTTTAATTGCGCGGCTGTTTGTCCGCTGATCAGTGTACCATTTTCTTTCCAACGATAGGTAATGTCTGGACCAGTGGCAGAGACAGTGAATGTTTTGATATCATATTTGATTGGACTATCTTGAACTTTAGACAAAAGAGTCGTTGCACCTTGAACTGGCGAGCAGGCTTGAATTTGTACAGCCGCCGGATCTTTAATATTTACGATCCATTCGCAATATCCAGTATCCCAACCGTCGTAGAAGCTTGATCTAATCGCTTGAGCGGCGCCAAGAACACCAACTGTTGGATTCAAAGTTGAAGACGCCGAGTAACCTGTAGCTGTTATCGCAGAGAAAAGTTCTGGGTAGGCGTTGTTTAACTTCCAATTAAATGTCACGGCATCGCCATCATTATCCGCTGCTTGACAGGCAAAATTCATCGTCGAGTTGTAAAATAACTCATTACCCGTCGCGACGGGGGTTTGGCCTGTTAAGCATGTTGGTACCGTATTTTTTACGACTGTCCAAGTTTGTGTAGTCGGAGTTCCTACGCCATTGTCTAATGTCGCAACTAAAGTATTAGTAGCCAACAGTGAGCCATTCAAAGAAGATAAATTGAACAAGTTGCCAGTGCCAACCGTAGATCCATTTAATTTCCAACTGATCGCGCAACTTGAATCGTTAGGAATGATACCATATGTAGTGGTGATACTATTTTGAACTGACACTCGCTGTGTCGCTCCCGATGGAAATGATGAGCTGACTAGACAGTTATTATAAACCATTAAATCCCAATTTAAATCTACTGTATCTGTGCCGTCACTGACCGTAGCTGTTAAAGAACGTGAGCCCGTATAGCTATTATTAAATGTAAACTGCTCTTGAAACGGATTAGTTGCTGAAACTGTTGTATGAACGATCGCTGGGTTTAGGGATGCCAGTGCGACACCGTTTACCTTCCAAGCTGTGGTGATCGTATCGGTATCCGCGTCACTTACATTCGCTGCGAAATTGTAAGCCGAGTTGATCGACATGTTTAGCACACTAGCAGGATTTGGAGTTTGAGTTGCCGTTGGAACGCTATTTCTTTTAATTGTCCAAGTTGTTGTCGTTGATGTAACTCCATCTGTAACAACGCCTTGTAAGATGTTGTTACCAGCTGAGAAATGATTAGAATTAAATGTTTTAAAAGACTCAGTTCCACTGACTGGAGTTCCGTTAATAGTCCAAGTGATGGGGCATCCGGCAGTGCTTGTATTAATTTGGTATAGGCTTCCAATTAAATCATTAGCTTTGATTTTTATTGGCCCCGTATTGCCAGGAGAGAATCCAGTTAACGAGCAACTACCTTGAACTGCTATGTTCCAAGTACATTGAACGGTGTCATAACCATCACTTACGTTTAGTGATGCGATGTTGTTACCAACATTAGAAATTGTAGGACTAAATTGCGCAGAACTAGACGTCGCTGTAGCACCTAATGTAGCTAGTACCGCGGCTGTTGATCCATTTAGTTTCCATTCAAATGTGAAAGGGTCACCATTGCCATCGGTGATATTTGCCTGAAGAACCTGATTCGATCCTTGAGTCATGGATAAACTTGTTGAAGACGGAGAAAGAGAGGCACATGCTGGTGGACTATTTTTCACTAGATTCCAAGTACGCGTTACTGTGCTTCCGGAACCATTGGTAACAGTAGCGATTAAAGAGTGATTTGTTCCTGAACTTAATAAAGAGTTTGTTGAACCTAAGCTGAATAAATTTCCAGAACCTGCATTCGTTCCGTCGATGGTCCAAGTTACATTGCAGTACCCTGGATTATTAGGAGTCACAGAAAAGGCAGTCGTTGTTGCCGTTTGTGCAGCAAATCTTTGATTTACAGTATAGTCGGGTGATGAAGATGCGATTTCGCAACCAGGTAAAACTTGAATTGGCCAACTGCATGTTGTGGATTCATAACTATCGCTAACGACTACAGATACGCTGTTAGCTCCAACTTGTGCCGACGTAGGCACGAACGTAGCGTTTGACGTATTTCCAGTGCTTGAAGCGCTTAATATTGAGCTCGATACCGTTGCATTGTTCAGCTGCCAATTGAAAGTCAGTGTATCACTATTTACATCAGATGCCGTTAAAGTAAGTGGCACGCTCTGATTAACGCCTGTTGTTTGGGTCGTTAAATTACTTGGCGTCATCGAGCCACACGATGGCGGAGAATTTTTAACTACGTTCCATGTTTGACTGTTAGTTCCTGATGCACCAGATACGGATGCGGTTAGGATGTTATTACCTGTTGAAAACTGAGACGAATTAAGAATTTTAGATGAACTTACGCCAGAAATTGGTGAGCCATTGATAGACCAGTTAACATCGCAACCCGCAGTAACCGTAGAAACCGAAAAGTTATTTTGGCTTGAGCTTGGAGATAAAATTCTAACGATGTTACCAGACACGTCCGGTGATTTTGATGAGATAGAGCAGTCGCCTGTTACCCGGACACTCCACGAGCAGTTTACGGTGTCGTAACCATCAGTTACTGCCGCAGTGATACTTTGAGTTCCACCGTTTTCCGGTTGTGGCTGAAAGCTAATTTGCGATGCTGTCGCTGATGAAATAATAGGAACTAGTAGGGTAGCGTTGGCTAGTCCATTGTATTTCCAATTAAATTGAAGAGGGTCGCTGTCGGCGTCAGTTGATTGAACTGTCATTTGCAGACTTGCACCTGCTGACATTTGTGGTGATAAGTTAGAAGGGATTTGAGTATTACATGTCGGAGGATTATTTTTAGTAACTGTCCATTCGAACGATTCAGAGCCTGTAGAGTTAACTAAGTTTACTTTTACTTTATTTTGTCCAGGCTTGAATACTCCGGCATCGATTTCGGCAATTAAACCATCAGCTGTGATTTTAACATCGTTAACAAGGAACTCGGCTACACACGTTTCAGAATTGGCTTGAACTATAAACTGACTTTTTGAGCCTGCTAATGAACCTACACGAAACGAATTACTTTCTGGTTTTGTTGAAACGATCTTGCAGGCAGGATTTCCCTTTCCACCTGACTCTAAGAGCGCAAAGTCCCCGTTATCGCTACTGCGGTTGCAGGCGGCTAGGGTAAAGATCGTTGTGGCTGTATAAATAATCGTTTTAAATTTAGACCAGCTTAATGTTTTCATACTGTGTACTTCGGGTAAATATTGAAAACTGTTTAGGGAATTCTATTTTGTTCCATTTTGAGGCGGGTAAAAAGTCCAGTTTTGAAACGCCCAAACCACGTTCAATATCAAAATAGATTTACCGGATTTGGTATTAAGTATCCAAAATGAGACATCTTTAAATACTTTGAATTATACAGATAAAAGGACATTTCTGGACCTTTATGGACTCAGGATTTTTTGATATTTTTCTTCACTCAAGAAATCTTGAAATTGTTGAGCAACATAACCAAACTTCCGAAATCATAGGTAGAACTAGCCACAAGTTTTGTTTAGCAAGACTAAGATTGTGCCGAATCAATCACTAGTTAAGGAATAAAAATATGAAAAAAATAATTTTTGTTTTGATGATTTTTATAATTCAGATTGGGTGTTCAACGTCCAATCTGCGTGTTGAGAGTCAACCTGAAGGCGCAGATGTTTATGTTGTTGTAAACGGGCAGACTGCAAAGAAGGTTGGGGCGACACCTTTAAATATAACAGAAAATCAAATTAACTCTGGCAATGAATCCTTTCAATTATCTATATTGAAAGACGGATTTCAAACGGAACACATCTTGGCTCCGGCAACTTCATTCTCGAGAAATTCAAATGTTCAAGTGAGATTGAAAGAAACAAACAGTGGTAAGCAAAATGTTAACGACGAGATCTTGCAACGTGTGACGTCTCAGGTCGCTTACACCCAAGCCATGATTCGATCAAAAGATTATGACGGCGCCGAGAGAACGATTTTAAATATCCTCCCGCAATTTCCAAGCGTAGCTACATTTCATGAATTATTAGGTAATGTTTACTATCTTAAGAAAGATCTGCAGCGTGCACATGCATCTTATAAAAGAGCTCTAGATTTGAATCCGTCCAATACAGACACCGTGCGAATGATACAAAAGATCGAAGGAATACGTTCGGATCTTAGATCGCCATCTTCATTTGGAGGTCGTTAATGAGTATTTTTCCAATTGGTATAGCGATTGCCTTAACAGCCTTTGTAATGGCGATCGGCCACTTAAATCAATCTCTTGGTAACTATTACGACTTCGTCGCGTTGTTCGTAGTTCTGGGTGGAACAGTCGCTGTTGGGATTGTGCTGATTCCTTGGAACATGCGTAAAGATTTAGGCCACGGGCTCATGGATCTTTTCAAAGGCCAAGGTGCTAATTATAAAGATGTATTAAATGATTGCCTTAATGTTATTCGCGAGAGCCCAACTAGTTACGACAAAAAAACTGGTTATATTCATGATCAACTTCTGCGTGATGGTGTTGAGTTAATTCAGCTGAATATGGATAAGGATAAAATTATTCATATTTTAGAAGAACGAATTATTCAGTATGTTAAACGTCGAAAGAAAATATCTAATGCGATTAAGAGTCTAGCGAAATATCCTCCTGCATTTGGTTTGATGGGAACAGTTTTGGGTCTCGTGAACGTAATGAGGGGTGTTTCTGGTGGTCTAGATGGAAAACAGACGGCATTGGAAATGGCCGTAGCTCTAGTTGCCACAATGTACGGTTTATTAATGGCCAACTTAGTTTTGAATCCTGCTGGTGAGTTGATTGCAAAGCGAATTTCAGAAGAGGAATCTTTTGGAGAAATCGCAATTTCTGCCATCGAATTATACGCGGATAAAACATCTTTGCTAGAAGCTCAGGAATTACTAAATTCATTTGTTCCAGTAGAAGACAGAGTTAATTTACTAGATAGTCTTGGAGGAGCCGCTTAATGAGAACGCGAAGGATGGGACGAAAACCTGTAGAAGTCGACGAAGTCGATAGCGAAGGCTCTTGGGCCGTCAGCTATGGCGACATGGTGACACTACTACTATCGTTTTTCATCATCTTCTTTACTACGGATCCTAAGCAGGGAACTAAGCAGCGCATTGAGCTGAAGGTTTCACTTATCGAAACGCTAAAAAGTAAATCATCTCATAAAGCAGAAACTGGAAACGATGAAACTATTAATGCCGGCAACAATAAAGAAGAAGGCATTGATAAAAAAATTCTAAAAGACTGGAATGGCGTTGCTCACGAAAAGGGTAATCATATTATTATCGAGTTTCCCTACACTTCATTTTTCAATTCTGCAAAAACAGAGCTGACTCAAGAAGGTAAAGTGGCCATCGCTAATTTTGTGAAAGTCTACATGCCGTACGCCGGCAATTATAATGTGGGCATAAGAGCCTACGCGGATAAACGAAAAGTATTAAAAAAGAATAGAAAGTTTGAAGACAACTTAGAATTATCAGCTTTGCGCTCGATAGCTACGATGCGAGTGTTGCAAGCAGCCGGTATCCCGTTGAATAGAATTCGAACGGGCGGCTACGGAGAATTGATTCTGACAGCTAACGAGTTGACAGAAATTCCAGCAGACAAAAGGGCGCCAGCGAGCGAGTACGATTTTGCACGTAAGGTGGTTCTGGTAATTGAACCCGATTCGAGTGAGATTTAAAGGGGAAATGTATGAAACACAGGATACTATGGCTTAGCTTTTTAGTTTTACTACTGGGGAGTTTGGGTTTTGCCCAAACAGCAAAACACCCGAGGGTTGTGGAACTTGAAAAAACTTTGTCGCGAGAAGCATTAGAAATTCTGAAAGGGCGATTTCCCGATAAACCTTTTTTAGTCACAGTGAAAATCGATGCGATGATGAGGGACAAACGAAACTCTGTTGGATCTGCTGGCGAAAAACTACCTTATTATGAAATTTCAGAAGAAGAAATTGTTGATGAATGGGATGATCCAAATTACCCGGTACTTTCACTAGTTAATAGAGTTAGAAAAATTCAAGTAAATCTGTCGGTGCCATCACAGTTAACTGACGATGAGATTGCCGAACTAAAAAATGCAGTGTTTTACAATTTAGGACTATTAGAAGCGCGCGATAATGTAGATATTAACAAGAGAAACTGGAACAGTGGTGATCCTTCTAAACAACAAGGAATTGATTGGTCATTGGCCGGTCTAGGTTTTGGTATCTTAGCCTTGGGTATGATTACTTTACTTTTTATCACTCGTTTTGGAGCAAATAGATTATCAAAGGCTATTATTGACGCCTCTGTTAACCAAAAAAGTTCTGGCAGCGTCGGCGGTGTTGTTAATGTTACGATTAATGCTACAGGTGGAAATGAAT
>CAZCHT010000109.1:0-14825 GCA_964498705.1 uncultured Bdellovibrio sp.
TTTGCACAAGAAGCAGCTACTCACACTACAGCAGCAGCAACAACTGGTAGCGATAAAGGCATGCTTGCAATCGGCGCAGCTCTTTGTATGGGTATCGCGGTTCTTGGTGGAACTTTAGGTCAAGGTAAAGCAGCAGCAGCAGCACTTGAAGGTATCGCTCGTAATCCAGCAGCTCAAGATAAAATCTTCACTCCAATGTTGCTTTCATTAGCTCTTATCGAGTCTCTAGTTATCCTTGGATTCCTAGTAGCATTCGTAAAAATCGGTGGTTTGTTATAGTCTGATTTTCCTCACGGAAAATTAAATATAATAAAATCGAAAAGATTTTAAAAAGGAACCTTCGGGTTCCTTTTTTATTTTCAAGGGTGCCAGGTCCTAAAAAGACCAAAAAGTAGATCCTGTTGGAACAACATCGTTAAAAGTGCCAGGCTATTTAGGCGTATTGGCAATTTTAACGTATGCAGAGGACGTTTTTGAATGTGCGCAGGTTTTTTTAGGACCTGGCACTTTAAGAACCGTTATAAGTAGGGATTAACTACGGCTTCGACTTGTTTTCTGATTTTGTCTAAACCTTCTTGTGTGTCGGACTCATAACGTAGAACTAGCACTGGTTGCGTGTTGGACGCACGGCAGAGGGCCCAGCCGTAAGGGAATGATATGCGGATACCGTCAGTAAGATTAACTTTGAAATCGCCGCCTTTTGAGAAGGCTTCTTTCATTTTTTCGACGATCATTACTTTTTTTTCTTCCGTTGTATCGATGCGCATTTCTGGAGTGTTGAATGCGGGAGGCAGGCCTTCCAATAACTGCGGAAGAGTCTTTCCTGTTTTAGATAGGATTTCAACCAAGCGAACCGCTGCGTACGGAGCATCATCGTATCCGTAGTTACGGTCTGCGAAGAATACGTGACCACTCATTTCGCCACCGAAGGGTGCTTTTTCTGATTTTACTTTTTCTTTGATCAAGCTATGGCCAGTTTTCCACATAATAGGAACGCCGCCGTGTTTAGCGATATCGTGGTAGAGTCTGTCGCTGCATTTAACATCGCCGATAATTTTAGCGCCCCTGTTTGTTTCCAAAACCGCGCGCGAGATCACAACCATTAGTTCATCACCATAAAGCATACGGCCCGTGTGATCCACAACACCGATGCGATCCGCATCACCGTCAAAACCAATACCTGCCACTGCGCCCGTTTTTAAGACTTCGTTACGCAATTGAACTAGGTTTTCTTCTACTGTTGGATCTGGATGATGATTCGGAAATGTTCCATCAGGTTTTTCAAATAGGATGATTGGATCAAGGCCAACGGCGTTGAATAAACCGCGAACGACCGAACCTCCGGCCCCGTTACCGCAATCTAGCACTACGTTAACTGGCTTTAAATTTCCGAATTCTTTTTTGTAGCGTGCATAATACTGTGGAAAAATGTCATAAGTCGACTCCACACCTTTTCCGCTAATATAATCATTAGCTTCCATAATTTTTCTTAGGTTTTGAATCTCTTCGCCGAAGATAGTTGTTTTGCCTAAAGAGATTTTAAAACCATTGTACTCGGGAGGATTGTGCGAACCTGTGATTTGAACAGCACCATCAACCCCAGGAATTTCAAATGTGGAAAAATAACATACCGGCGTGGTTACCAATCCCAACTGTTTTACATTTACACCCGATTCAAGAAAGCCTCTCGTTAGTGCTGCATTTATCTCTGCACAGGATAAACGCGCATCTTGGCCCATCGTAATTGTTAGATCTTTTTTATTCGTCTTTTTACTTAAATAAGAGGCAAATGCTTTTCCAAGTAAGTAGGCAAAGTCTTTATCAAACTCGCCGTTGTATACTCCGCGGATGTCGTACTCTCTGAAAATCACATTTTTATACATAGATTTGTCTCCTATTTCGAATACAGGATGATAGAATTGTTACTTTTTAAGTTCAACGAGTTTTCAGCTAAATACCCAGAAATTAACGTTATTTCAAAATTTATGGGGCAAAAAAGGCTACAGTAGAAGGCGCGCGGCCAGCAGCAGAGCCTCTTTCATAGAGTTAGGATTAGCTAGGTTTTTACCAAAGATCTCTTTTGCGGTTCCGTGGTCCACGCTGGTTCTAACAAACGGCAGCCCTAGCGTTACGTGAACACCAGAGTCCTGGCCGTGAATGGCTTTAAATGGGATCAATCCTTGATCATGGTAAGGGCACAGATAAACACTGTATTTATCCCAATTAGACTTCATAAACGCTGCATCTGGTACAAGTGGCCCTTTTATATTTAATCCATATTTATCAAGTTTGATTTGCTTTGATAGGTAGTCTTCTTCGCCCGTAGAGATCATTCCTTTTTCACCGGCGTGAGGATTTACACCAACGATAGCGACTGGTTTTTTACGTTGACTAAGGCCCCTGCGGAACGCGTGGGTGATATTAAAAACACCCCTCCAGTCGATGTGCTTAAGTTCTTTAGAAACACGGCTCAGAGGAATGTGCCCCGTAAGCAACACGACATTAAAATACTTTCCAACAAAACCCATATACAAAGATTTTGTTTTAGATACGTGAGCTAAAATTTCTGTATGCCCAATAAAAGAATAACCTGCGTCTTTAATCAGAGTTTTAGAAAGTGGGCCCGTCACAAGTGCTGTGGTGGCGGAATTTTCCAGGCAAATTTTCGCCAGATTTAAAATCCAATCAGCGGGTGAATCTGTTGCAATAACAAAATTAAGAACCGGCTTTTTAGATTTAGTGTTTAGATCCCAAAGATCAAAATCAAGTGAGGTCGTCGTCACAACATTCAAAAAGTAATGCTTTTTTAAAAGCTCAAAATACTTAGTTTGGTATTTATCAGTCACGAACAAAAAGATGCGATTGGATTTAAAAAAAATTGCAGGTAATTGAACAAGAGACTTTGCGGCCACCTCAAAGCCAACGCCGTCAGCGTCGCCCGTAGTGACCAATAAGTTTTTCTTACTTAGTTTCATTGATCTTTAAATACGATTCGTCTTTTTTAGACTGAAGCCAAATTTTTAACTGGCGTTTGAAATTGCGCTCAACTAACTGAGCCGTAATGCCCGGCTTTTGCTTTTCAAAATTTGGATCTTTGATTGATTTTTGATCTAGTAATTTAAATATATGAAAGCCTTGTTTGGTTTGAACAACAGAGGTGACATCACCGACATCAATTTTCTTAATGGCTTCTTCTATGTCTTTAGAGAATTCACCAGAACGGAAGGTCCCAAGCAGTCCACCAGCAGAGAAATCTGGATCTTCGCTGTTTTGTTCAGCTAATGTTTCAAATTTTTCACCACGCTTAAGTCGGTTGTAAACTTCCTGTGCGCGAGCAAGGACAGATTCAGGCGTTGTCCCTTTTTTAACCCGAAACAAAATTTGAGCGATTTTAAACTCAGACGCAGCACTTTTCGCATTCGGATTCTTTCTAAGGTATTCCGAAAAGGCGTCTTCTTCAGTGACGCGAATTTTAGAAATGATTTCTTGCTCTAAGAGGTTTTGACGCTCGATACGGTTTTTCAAAAAATCTTGGTAGTCAGAAACATTCATGCCTTGAGCTTTAACGGCAGCTAAGACTTCATCCGCTGAAATGTTATTGCGTTTTCCCATTTCTTTGATTTCCATCTGTACGCGCTCCATTGTAACAGACAGATTTAGGCGCTTCACTTCAGAATCTAAAAGGCGCTCGTTGATTAAATAATTTAATTGAGCCGAACGATCTTTGGCTAAAGTTTCCTGATCAGAATCGACTAATGATTCATCGATCATTCCAGATCCATGAATTTTGTTTTTCAAGTTTTGAAAATCAGACTCTAAGATAATTTCAGAATTAACAATGGCAACGATACGATCGACAAGCTCAGCTTTTGCGAAAAAAGCGATAGATAAAATCGCGGAAAAAATTAGGAGACTAACGTTTCTCATTTTGACTGCCTCGTGTTTCAATTTTTAGACTAGATATCAATTCGATATCTTTAAAAACAGAACTACTGCGTAGCTCTTTGTCTATCCAAGAAACATAGGCTGATTTTTCTTTTAGTTCAATAATTCTTCGTTTGATTTTAGGCTTTTCTTCATCCAGAGATGGGACTCGCTCCGGCTCTTTTTTTGTGATTTTAATGACGTGGACGCCAAATGGAGACGTTACGATGTCCCCGACTTGATTGAGTTGCCATTTAAATATGGGCGCAAAAAAATCAACGGTATCCTTTTCAATCCAGCCAACTATACCGCCCGCAGCGGCTTCTGGAGCGATCGAATACTTCTTAGCAAGGACGTCAAAAGGCTGCTTTTTAAGTTCCGTTTTGATGTACTCCGCGCGGGCCTGATCCTTTAGAACGATTTGTTGAAGGAAAACACGTTCTTTTTTGCGGAAGCTTTCTTTATTTTCGTTATAGTAAATACGAATTTCTTCTTCAGACGGGTTAGCTACATTCTTGTTAATTTCTGCGGATACTTTTTTCTCTAAAAGATTAAGCTTAAGGTTGGCCTGCCAATCAGCGAATGATGTACTTTCTTCAGCCAGCATACGACGAAACGCTAAATCGTCAGGGTATAAAGCGCGAATGCGAGTTGTCTCGGTCTCGACTTCAGAATCAGAAACTGAAATTTTATTTTTCATGGCCCAATCAATCATAAGGCTTCGAACGATGAATGAATTCACGATTTCATTTTTAACACGGGAATTTACGGTGGGGTCTTTGGCTGCCAAGGAATCAAGCTCGCGCAGTCGCATAGCCAATTTGTTTGCAAACTCTTTGGCCGACATTGTGTTTTCATTTACTTTTAAAACAGGCTTATTGGAAAACGAAGGCTGTTGATTGGTACATTGTAAAGTAGCTAGGACTAAGAGTCCGACGATACAACGTACTAACACCGGATTACTCAACTAGCGCAGGATTAGATTTGATCGAGTAGTTCTTTTTCAACTTTTCCATGTATTCGTCGAAAATCTTTTTACGTTTTTCTTCAAATACGGACAATCGAACTGCGCGTTTACTTGCATTCTCGTAAGTGCGTTTATCTGTAACCTTAATGATGTGGAAACCAAATTGAGTTTCAATTAAACCTTTAATATCTCCAGCTTTACCAGATAAAGCAGCATCATAAAGTTGAGGAACGATGGTTAATCGTGACTGCCAGCCAGCGTCTCCGCCGACTTGTTTTGATAACGGGTCATCAGAATAGAGTTTAACCAGCTCGGGAAATGGACGTTTTGATTTTTTAACTTCGTCAAAAATTTTATTGGCGCGATCGAGTGCTTCTTGGCGTTGTTCAGGAGTTGGATTTGGTTTTAATTCGAATAAAATATGACTAAATCGAACTTCGGGATTACGTTTATAGTGTTCAGCCATTTCAGCTTCAGTGATGGGCATGTTTTGAACTTTCATACCCAATTCTTTTTCAAGAAGACCTTTGTATAATTCACGTCTCATAGCATCGCGTACAATGGGATCGCGATCTAAGTTTCTTTTTTCAGCTTCTTGTACACCAACTTCAAAGCGGATGAGTTCTTCCAAGAATTGTTTTTTAGTTGGAAGTGGGTTTACAGAGTTTTTAAAAGCTTGATTGAATTTATCATTGAAGTCTTTAACAGTTATTTTTGTATTTCCGATGGTGGCCACTACTTCATCTGCTTTTTTCTGTCCGTAAGAAAATACGGAACACAAGATGGCTCCAGATAAAACAACCCATGCGAACTTAGGCATTTAAAAATCCTTTTTTAAAATTTTATATCGCGTACTTAAAATGGTTCTCTTAAAATCTAACACCGTTATTTAGAGTGATCAAACAGTTCCTTGGCCTTTGATCTAGCTGAAATCAGAAGTGATTCTGCTTCGGCTAATAATTTAGGATCTCTTGGGTCTTGATCCTTGCCGTAGGGTCCGAAAGGTCCTACCCAAAGGATATCAATTCTTGCAAATGGCTTGGGTAAATATGTTTTGTTCCATGATTTTGGAAAATGAATAGCGCGATCACAATGAACGCCGCCGTAATAAATATAACCATCAACTAATCGAGATACTTCGAACACACCAGGTTTCACTTTAAATATTGGTCCGCGCGGGCCATCAACCGCCATGCTGCCATTGTAGCCGTCTTTTTTAATGAGCTTAACTAGACCTTTCAAAGCCTCAACGGCACCTCGAGACGAGGATCCCCGGGAGGTTGCTCCGCCCATTAAATGTATCAGCGTGGTCATCATTTCCCCATCTTTGCTTTTAGAAGACATGGTGGCAATGCGATAGCGGCCAAATAATTGTAATAAAGAAATTTCATCGCCATGAAAATGTGCGAAAATAATCGGCTTACTTTTGTCGGCTAATGTTTTTTTAAGCTCTGGCGGTTCGTGATGACGAACCCGCCATGTAAAATACAAAGATTTGTAGATAATCCAGATAAGCGTAGATAGAAAATACTTTCTAAAAAACAAACATGTTCCAATAATTACTTATGAAGTAATTTTTTAAATTCTTCAGTTAATTTCGGCACAATTTCAAACAAGTCACCCACGATACCGTAAGTTGCTTTTTGGAAAATAGGCGCGTTTGGATCGTTGTTGATTGCAACAATAACTTTACTGCCCGTCATTCCAGCCAAATGTTGAATCGCTCCTGAAATTCCCACAGCAATGTACAAAGTTGGCGCTACAGTTTTACCTGTTTGTCCTACTTGCATCGAGTGAGATACCCAGCCCGAATCAACTACGGCGCGAGAGGCACCTACGGTCGCACCTAAAACGTTCGCCATGTCTTCAAGCATTTTGAAATTAGCAGCTTCTTTAAGACCGCGACCACCAGAAACAATAACGTTAGCTTCGGTTAGATCTAGTTTTTCAGAGGCACCCTTAACAACTTCTTTTAAGATGGCTTTTAGGTCTACTACTGGAAGAGCCACAGTTTTTACGGCGCCCGCATTGGCTGAACCAGCGGCAGCTACCGGTAATTGGTTAGCGCGCATTAAGACGATTTGTACGGGAGAATCTTTTAAATTCACTTGAGCAAATGCCTTGCCCGCATATAAAGGTTTCTTCGCTACAAAGGCTTCGCCTTCAACAGTAAGAGCTACGCAATCACTGGCAATTGATGAATCTAATCTGGCCGCCAAACGAGGAAAGACATCTTTGCCGGCAGATGATGCCGGTGCTAGAACGTGATGAGCGCCCGTCTGTTTAATCCCCGCTTCAAGAGCAGCTAAGTACAACTCTGGGTTGTAGCCATTTAGTTTAGCATCATTAAAAAATAAAACCTCAGATGCGCCATTAGCCGTTGCTTGCTCAGCCGCCTTTTGGCCCTCGGCACCTAATACGATACCGACAACCTCAAAGTTTTTTGATTTTCCAAATTGCAGAAGTTCAATAGAGCTTCTTTTTAAGTTTTGATTTTGATGTTCGCAAAAAACAATTAATTTACTCATATTTGGTTTCCTTTATAGTACTTTGGCTTCATCGCGAAGCATACGAGCTAGTTCTTGAGCTTGAGCCGTTGCATCTCCAGCGATCATTTTTACAGCCGTTTTGTCATCTGGCAGGGTAAACGCCGTTGCTTTAGATTTACTAGCACCCGCGGCCAGTGTTTCTGCTTCATACTCTTTTAATACTTTTTTCTTTGCTTTCATGATGCCTGGAAGACTGGCATAGCGAGGCATATTCAGACCTTTATTCGCCGTCAGAACACATGGCAATGGAACTTCGAAGATTTCTTTGGCCCCGCCCTCGATATCGCGCTCAACTTTTGCCGTTGTGCCCGTCAGTTCAAGTTTACTAATTACGCTGATATGGGGAACGCCTAGTAATTCAGCGATCATTGGCCCAACAGAGCTGCCGTTGTCATCAATTGCTAGTTTACCCAGCAATAGCAAATCACAACCGCCTTCGGTTTTGATGGCCGCAGCGAGTGCTTTAGAAACACCTAGGTTGTCGAGTTCAGAATTAGTATTTACAACTATGCCCTCGTCGCAACCCATAGCCAGAGCAGTTCTTAGGACTTCAGAAGCTCTTTGTTTTGGCCCCAAAGTGATGGCAAAAACCTGAGTTCCAGGATTTTTTTCTTTGATCTTAACGGCTTCCTCGATGGCGAATTCGTCGTAAGGGTTTACGACCCATTTAACTCCGGCTAAATCTACACCGGCAGCGTTGGGAAGAAGTTTAATTTTAGTTTCCGTATCGGGAACCTGCTTGATTCCGACAAAAATTTTCATAAAGTTCCTTTCAGAAAAGGGATCATGTTAAATGATAGACTTATTACTTAAAACTCATCAGCGAAATAGGCAAGTTTGAATGCCTATTCTTCACTTTTTTCTTGGCCAGTTGGTGCAAAGCGTGGTGGCTGGCAAATGTAGAGAAAATTTTAGACAAATTTTGTTCTAAGCGGTACGGTAATTGAAAACTAAAAGACAAGAGGAAAACAATGGTTTCTTTCATTCAATCGACTGTGGGAAAAAAATATCTCATGGGACTTAGCGGCCTGGTTTGGGCGGGATTTGTTTTTGGGCACATGGCCGGCAACATGACTATTTTAGTCAGCCCCGATCTTTACAATGCCTATGGACACTCAATCGTAAGCAACAAAATTTTGTTGTACGGAACCGAGATCGCATTGGTTTCAGCGTTAGTGGCGCACGTAATTTTAGCCATCTTGCTGACTAAGCAAAATCGCGAATCGCGTGGAACTCGTTATGCTGTCAAACCAAATGGTGAAAAAGCGGCGTCTTTTGCATCAGAGTTGATGGCGATTCATGGGTCTGTCATTTTGGTTTTCATTATTTCACATCTAGTGACGTTTAAATACGGACCTGTTTATGAAACAACAGTAAATGGAGTAGTCATGCGCGATCTGGCGCGATTGATTTACGAAGTGTTTTCTAACCCAGGCGCAGTGGCATGGTATCTTGTTTCATTGGTGTTGTTAGGTTTTCATCTAACTCATGGTGTGCGTTCGATTTTTCAGTCGTTCGGGCTTTTGCATCCGGCGTATCAGCCAGTAATTAAAAGAGCGGGCGTAGTTTATTCCATTGTTGTTGCGGGCGGATTTATTTCTCAACCGCTTTTTGTGTTCTTAACTCGCGCCGTGGCCGCATAATCGGGAGACTAAAATGGCAAACAGTAAATTAGATAGTAAAATTCCGGGTGGTCCAATTGAAACTATGTGGGAAGACTACAAGTTTAAGATGAAACTGGTAAACCCAGCCAATAAAAAGAAACACACAGTTATCGTTGTGGGAACTGGCCTGGCGGGTGCTTCTGCTGCGGCCTCTATGGGCGAGATGGGTTACAAGGTAAAAGCATTTTGTGTTCATGAATCTCCACGTCGTGCCCACTCGGTAGCGGCGCAGGGCGGAATCAACGCCGCGAAAAATTACCAAAATGATGGTGATTCGGTTCATCGTTTATTTTATGACACTATTAAAGGCGGCGATTTTCGCGCTCGCGAAGCTAACGTCCATCGTTTAGCGGAAGTATCAACTTCAATCATTGATACATGCGTAGCTCAAGGGGTTCCTTTTGCTCGCGAGTACGGCGGAACACTTTCAAATCGTTCATTCGGCGGCGCCCAAGTTTCTAGAACATTCTATGCGCGTGGACAAACAGGTCAGCAGCTTTTGATCGGTGCCTATTCAGCGATGATGAGACAAGTCGATATCGGGCAAGTGGATTTATACACGCGCCGTGAAATGCTTGATGTGGTTGTGGTTGATGGCAAAGCTCGCGGTATCACAGTTAGAAATTTGTTAACTGGCGAAATCGAATCACACGAAGCCGACGCAGTAGTTTTAGCTACTGGTGGCTATTCTAACGTATTCTATCTTTCAACAAACGCGATGGCGTGTGCCGTGACAGCAGCCTGGAAAGCCCATAAGAAAGGTTCTTTCTTTGCGAATCCATGCTACACACAAATTCATCCAACGTGCATTCCCGTTCATGGTGAAAGCCAATCTAAATTAACACTGATGTCTGAATCGTTGCGAAACGATGGACGCGTTTGGGTTTCAAAAAATAAAAATGAAACTCGCGCGGCGAAAGACATTCCAGAGAGCGAGAGAGATTATTATTTAGAACGTATTTACCCAAGCTTCGGGAATCTGGCTCCTCGTGACGTGGCTTCTCGACAGGCCAAGTTCCGCTGTGATGAAGGCTTTGGCGTTCAAGGACAAAGTGCAGTTTACCTAGACTTCAAAGATGCTATTGGTCGTTATGGCGAAGATAAAATCGCGGAACGTTACGGCAACCTGTTTCAAATGTACGACAAAATCACAGGTGAAAACCCTTATAAAACGCCGATGAAAATTTATCCAGCACCCCATTACACTATGGGTGGCTTGTGGGTAGACTATAACTTAATGAGCACTATTCCGGGAATGTTCGTCGCTGGTGAAGCGAATTTCTCGGATCATGGCGCCAATCGCCTAGGCGCTTCGGCATTAATGCAAGGCTTAGCGGATGGTTATTTTGTTCTGCCATACACAATCGGCGATTATATTGCGAACACTAAACTAGATAAAGTAACTACGGATAAAGCAGAATTCAAAGATTCGAAAAACTCAGTAGAAACAGAAATCCACAAGTTAATGAATATCAAAGGTGCTCGCACTGTAGAGAGTTTCCATAAACAACTTGGCAATGTAATGTGGGAAAAGTGTGGAATGTCTAGAACGGATGCTGGTCTAAAAGAAGCCATCGGTCAAATTGGAAAAATCAAAGAGGAGTTCTGGCATAATCTTAGGATTCCTGGCGACGCGACTGAGTTAAACAATGAATTAGAAAAAGCTGGCCGCGTAGCTGATTACATCGAACTTGGTGAACTAATGTGCCGTGATGCCCTAGAAAGACAAGAGTCTTGTGGTGGTCACTTCCGTGAAGAGTATCAAGAAAATGGGGAAGCAAAACGTGATGACGAGAAGTTCTGTCACGTAGCTGCTTGGGAGTGGAATGGATCTAGTAAACCACAAACTCGCCAAACTGAAGAATTAAAGTTTGATAACGTTAAACTAGCTACTAGAAGTTACAAATAGAGGAAATTATGTCTGGAAAGAATATTAATATTACACTAAAAGTTTGGCGCCAAAAAAATCAACGTGAAGCCGGTGCTTTTAAAGAATACGTAGCTAAAAACGTTTCCACTGATGCGTCTTTCCTAGAAATGCTCGATGCCGTAAATGAAGAACTCATTTCTAAAGGTGGCGACCCCATTGCGTTTGATCACGACTGCCGTGAAGGAATTTGTGGTAGCTGCGGCTTCATGATCAATGGCAACGCACATGGTCCTTTGAAATCAACGACTGTATGTCAGTTGCACATGAGAAATTTCAACGACGGAGACTTCTTAACTCTTGAACCTTGGCGCGCCCAAGCGTTTCCTTTGATCAAAGATTTAACAGTGGATCGCTCAGCACTTGATCGCATCATCCGTTCGGGTGGATATATTTCCGTAAACACAGGTAATGCCCCAGACGGTAATGCCATCATGATCCCAAAAACCGCGGCTGACGAGGCTTTCAACGCCGCAACTTGTATCGGTTGTGGCGCGTGCGTAGCTTCGTGTAAGAATGCATCGGCGGCTCTTTTTACATCAGCGAAAATTTCTCACTTAGGTTTGTTGCCACAAGGTGCAGTTGAAGGTGAAAAGCGTGCGCTAAGCATGGTCGGTCAGATGGACAAAGAAGGCTTTGGAGCTTGCACTAGCACTGGGTCTTGTTCAGCATCTTGCCCTAAGGACATTAGTTTGGTGAACATCGCTCGTATGAACCGAGACTATATGAAAGCCTCGTTTTCTAAGAAACCAGAGACCCATGCGGGAGACGGCGCATAGTCGAACGTCTAAATAACGTCGATGTTGTAGAAAACTGACATGTCAATGGTCCCCGAACCTTCTATCTTTTATATATAGAGATAGTTTTGGGGGACCAACCATGCGTATTTTTTTCTTTCTTCTGTTGTCTATTGCTGTATCAGCCAACGAGACAAAGCCAACTTCAGTTCCGGGTGAGTATGTTGTTAAGTTTAAAACGAGCAACAAAAGCTCTCTTTCCTTAATGGCGAATCAAATAAAAGAACAAACGGGAATGGAAGTTAAAACTTTGATTCCATCCATGAATGTTTCCGTCTTTAAAGGAAACGGCGAAAAATTAAATATCGCATCCTTCAAAAAAACAAATCCGAATATAGAAATTATCGAACCCAACTTTATCTATTCGATCAATCAAGTCGCCACGACAAAACCTAATGACCCAAGCTTATCTAAACTATGGGGCATGTTAAACATTGGACAACCGGACTCAACGGGCCAAGTGGGTGTTCCAGGTGTGGATATCAACGCGGCAAAAGCGTGGTCGGTGCAAACCGGATCTGCGGATGTGATCGTAGCGGTAATCGATACCGGTGTGAATTATAAAAGCAAAGATTTGGCTGGCAATATGTGGGTGAACCAAGCCGAAAAGAACGGTAAAAAAGGCGTCGATGACGACAACAACGGATATGTCGATGATATTTACGGTTGGAACTTTGTTCCAGGCGCAAAAAACCCTTCGGATCCTTTAGATGATCAAGGCCACGGTTCTCACTGTTCTGGCACTATTGGCGCTACTGGAAATGATAAATTTGGTATCGTGGGTGTGGCTTGGAAAACTAAAATCATGGCCCTTAAGTTTTTAGGCGCAGACGGATCAGGCTCTCTAGATGCGGCTTTGCAGGCAATTGATTACGCCACAAAAAATGGCGCAAAAGTTCTGAGCAACTCTTGGAGCGGCGGCGAATATTCTGAAATTTTAAAAGAAGCGATCGAGCGATCCAATAAAGCCGGGGCGATTTTCGTTGCGGCCGCAGGAAACAACTCATCTGACAATGATAAAGAGGAAAGATACCCAGCGAATTACGATGTGCCAAATGTTCTTTCAGTGGCTGCGATTGATAACAAAGGCCAGCTTGCGAGTTTTTCAAACTTTGGCAAAACTAAAGTTCATATCGGGGCTCCCGGAGTGAATATTTATTCGACTATTCTTAAAGGTTACGATTCTTGGTCGGGAACATCGATGGCAACGCCGCACGTTTCGGGCGCAGCGGTGCTAGTGGCTTCGCAATACCCAACCATGACCGGCGTTCAAATCAAAGAAACAATTTTGAATGCAGCTAAACCTAACAAAGCACTTAGAAATAAAGTTTCTACAGCGGGAAACTTAGACGCCTACGCAGCACTGATGCAAACGAAAGTGGAACCTGATCCAGAAGATCCCTACAACTGGACAAGCAAAATGGAATATCAGTTATCTACAGAACATCCGTACAAACCAGAGCAAAAAAGCACATGGGAAATTAATGTTCCAAGTGCCAACAAGATTGCGCTCTATTTTGAAAAAATCGATGTTGAGTTTAAATACGACGCAATAAAACTATATGATTCTTCCGGAAAACTGGTTCAAGTTATTACCGGTGATGCTGGCGATGCGTATTCCGAGCCAATCTCTGGCAACTACGTAAAAGTGGTTTTTGAAACGGACACTTCAGTTGAAAAATACGGTTTTGATATCACGAAAATTAACTACAAATAGTTGATACCACACTACCCACCGCCGCCATTATCTGGTAGTGGCGGAGGCGTAACAAGCTTGCACGTATTAGATACGAATTGTATATAGCCATTACGGCATAAGAAATTAATACTGCCCTCATACGTCTTGTTGGTATAACCCTCATCACGATAGTAATGACACTTGCTTGTATTGTTCGTAGCACACTCTGACGTGTGTACCGTTGGAACATCCGTTGAGCATGCAATTGAAAAATTTTGATTATTAGAAACATCTCCGCCTAGCGTGAAATAGCCAAACCCAAGTCGCCCAATCTGACTGATAAAGTTCTGCAATTGCATCATTCCAATCGCTGGATTGTTCTGAGAGACTAACCATTTCATATTGCCACGATAGAATAGATCGTTGAAATACGTGTAGCCATCATTTGTGTTTGTACGAACTGATAAGTCGATAAAGTAATTTCCACGTCCACATAGTTTTGCCGCCATACGAATGGAGGCTTTTGAAGAAGTTAGTTTAGTACCAGAACCATCGGTTACAATCACGTAGTAATCGCCCTCTTTATAGATACGATCTACAACATCAGAATAGGTCTCATAATGTACGCTCCCATACTTAGGAGGTAGTTTTTCACCGTCGCGATACCAATCAAACGTGTATGGCGCGCGTCCACCTGAGATGGTAACACCAACGAAAAATTCAGTTCCTTCGTTTAGAGTTTTTGAAATTGGCTGAGTCTTAATTTTAAATGTTGTATCAACTGATCCGATGCCACCAGTACCGCCAGAACCGGTGCTGCCGCCGGATCCACTGCCGCAACCTAAGCACGTTCCCGTTCCACTGCCCGAACCGCTAGTGCCGCCGCCGATTGATCCCGCAGAACCACCGTTAATACCGCCGAAATTTCCAGAACCGTTGCTGGCAGATGAACTGCCGCCAGTAATACTGCGTGCGCTTCCAGAATTTAAACCGGAGCCAGATTTACTTCCGGAAGTTCCAGTTCCAACTGTAACTGAGGAGGAAGCTTTACTACCACCTGTTGTACCATCTGGAGTCGAAGCCGTGCTTGGCCCGCTACAGTTTTGGAATGACACCATCAATACTGAAAATCCCAGAATGATTCTGATTTTTTTTAACGTCACTAATCCCCCACCCGAACAGTTTTATTAGGTGCAAACTGAACTCCGGGTCCCCAGCGTTTTATCGGCTTAGATAGAAGTGACTTTAAACACTGTCGAAATAAACTACGACGTTTCAAAATGAGACCAAAAGATTCGTCTAATATTCAAACACTTTTT
>CAZCHT010000110.1:0-14784 GCA_964498705.1 uncultured Bdellovibrio sp.
TCCTAAAAATTCTGGTAGATTTGCCGTAAGTGGAACTTGGGAAATTATTGGGGTCCAAAAGAAATATAAGACGCCTGAGAAGTTAGACTATGAGGAGTTTCCTTTAAGAACTCAAGGCGAATTTACGGTTGAGAGTGTTCTTGATTAAACGCTCCTACTTTAGTATTTGCTCCATTTTTTATCCTGGACTTTGATCACCAATAATTAGTTAATTCCTCTACTGAAATCCAATCCCCTATGGCAGTGGACATAATAATCTGTACTACGAAATCGAATGCCTTTAACCTCAATAGTATGCAGAGCAAGGTTTTCAAAAATATTATCTATTCGATTTTTTTCATTAGTTTCACAGCCATCATTAGCTGCGTGATCATGCAAGACAAGCCTGGCGTAAGAACTACGCAGTCCGTAGAAACTACTATTGACGAAGATTTTTACACTAAACAAGTGCAGCCAATTTTTAATCAGCGGTGCGTGGCTTGCCATAGCTGTTTAGAATCACCTTGCCAATTGAATCTTCAATCTTATGAAGGCATTCAGCGTGGTGCGATCAGAAACAGTTTGGTCTACAATGGAACTCGAATTAAAGAGGCTAAGTTGACTCGTTTATTTGAAGATGCTCATAGTGTGGCTGATTGGCGTGCGATGGGGTTCTTTGATGTCATTGGTAAACCTACGGCTTCGATTTTATTACAGTCTTTGAAGATGGGTTTCGTAGATAGAGTTAATCCCCCTGATGAGGTGAAAGAGAATCAGTATTGTGCGGATAATATGAAAGATTTCGGCGTCGTTGAAAACGCAGATCTTAAAATGGCTATGCCATATGGATTGCCTCCGATCTCTAAAGAAAACATGCAAACGATCAGTGCCTGGGTAGCCATCGGCGCACCGGGGCCCAAAGAAATCGCTACCTTATTGCCATCTGAAATTGCTTTGGCAAAGACTGCGTGGGAAAGGTTTCTAAATCAGAAAGATGGAAAATCAAAACTAGTAGCGCGCTATTTATATGAACATTTTTTTCTAGCTGATTTTTATTTAGAATCAAATCCGCGCTATTTTTTGAAGCTAGTTCGCTCGTCGACGGCTTGTAATGATGACCTAAAAATAATTGCGACCCGCCGACCAAATGACAGTCCAGGAGTCGATAACTGGTATTACTGCTTTATAAAGTCTCCAGGAGTGACTGTAGATAAAACTCATATTCCTTATAGCTTAGCGACTTCGAAGTTAGATTGGATAAAGAAGAACTTTATGGGCATAGAGTGGACAGCTCCTGAAGGCGCCATGAATTTTAGTAGCGAAGCTGCGGGTAATCCATTTGTTACATTTAAAGCTATTCCCGAGATCGCTCGTTATAAATTTTTACTTGAAGATTCTCAGTTCCACATTTCTACTTTTATTAAAGGCCCGGTATGCAATGGAACAAATGCCGTGAATTCCATTCAAGAACAGTTTTACACATTTTTCATAGATCCAAAATCTGACTTGATGGGGCTAAGCTCAGAATATTCAAAACAAGTCATTGACCAGTTAGTTTTGCCAGGAAAATGGGGATCAGAAGTTGAAGTCACCAAAATGATGGGCGACTATCAAGACCTAATTAACAATCGCAATTTATATCGAAAAAAACGTGGTGAGCAGCTACAAAATTTCAGACCCAATGGTCTAACATTGGATGACATTTGGGACGGCGATGGGAAAAATGACAACGCGGTTTTAACAATCATGAGACATGGTGGCAGTGCACGTGTAGTCAAAGGTGCATTTGGAGATTTATCCATGACTGCATTTGTAATCGACTATGCTTTATTTGAGAGATTAGTTTACAATCTAGTGGTAAATTTCGACGTCTATGGAAATTTGGGTCATCAGTTTCTAACTCGTGTTTATATGGATTTGATTCGTATGGAAGCGGAAAACAATTTTTTGGATTTCTTACCGGCTGAATCTCGCATGAAAACAAAAAAGAAATGGTATCAGGGGTTTGTGACTTCCTACAAACTCAACTTGTTTGAAGAGAAACAATTCTCGCCGATCCCTGCGGGTATCAAATTCGCAAAAGATGGCGACAATCAGTTAGACCTTGTCAGAAGTATTTTATTTGAGCGACTAAACTCAAAAGTACGTGGACCAGCGGATAGGATCAATTGGAAGAAATTAACGTCTGTTCCGAATCAAACTAACGAAGAGAAAGAGTTAGCTCGTTTGAGTGGTGTGCAAGGTAATTTTAATCGACGATTCCCAGAGGTTGCTTTTCTTGCGATCACTGAAAATGGCATCCCTAAGCGTAATTATTCAATCGTGCATAATCGTCAGTTGAAAAATGTATCTTGGATTATGATGGAGTCCATGAGACTAGAACCAAGCAAAGACACATTGATGATCGGAAAGGGCTACTACGGATCATATCCAAATCTAATTTTTGTGGTTGAAGCTTCGGAATTGCCAAAAATGGTAGATCAGATTTTAGCTATTTTTGATCAGTCTGATTACAATACTATAATTAACAAGTACGGACTCTTAAGAGCAGATCCTCGCATTTGGAAATTTTACGATTTTTTAGTTCGGGATTACATCACAACAGATCCTGTGAATGGCGGGTATTTAGATCTATCCCGTTATTCACTGCAATAGATTAATCTTTGGATTCTAGGATCAGCATTACGATCGAACGTGACGCTTTAGGCGTCCCTTTTTCTTTGTCGTCCGTATTAGGTATTCCAGCAGCTTCCAAAGATTTTTTCATTCGTGCATCGGCATCACCCCATAATTCAGATAGTTTCCCAGAACGTTCGGCCATGCTGACCATTTCAATATCTGTCTCCGTGTTTCTTTGATCTCGAATGAAATTTTTTATTCTAGCATTTCGTTGTCTAACAAGTATTTGTTGTCCTTCTGATAGTTCATCTTCATCTTCCGATGGGTATTCTTCATCCGACCAAGTGATGAGTTTGATTTCATCTACTTTCTGTTCTTTGCCGATAGTAGAGAGAAGTTTTTTTAGTTTTCCTTTTGAAACAACAGATAACTCAGAGGATCCTTTTTTAAATCTGATTTCAGTAACAGCATGGGCGGCTTCCTCGGCCGCTAATTGCTTGGCTTCGATACTGGCTGCGCTCGTTGGCTTGGCTTCGTCTTTTGATACGTTGTCGACTGCCGTCGGTTTGTTGGAACAGGCGCTGATCATTAGAATTAGAAATACCGCTATCTTTTTCATTTTTCATCCTCTGTTTTTGTAATAGTCATGTCGTCCCTAGATAGACTGATTTCATCATCTATGCCTTCAGGAATTTTTTCGGAGAACCCATTTTTAAACGCTTCAGAAATTGCTTTGGACGAATTGACTTTGAAATCACCGTTTCGGTACGAAAATAGAACTTTAGTGGCCAAGAGTTTTTCCTTGGCGCTGCGGAGAATAAGATTCGCTGTAGCTGCGGATACTTCGATAGCGAATTGCTTAAATCCAGAGAAAACTTCGGGATTGGCCACTACGTCAACTTTATGAAGGAATGGTTTAACGTAGCCTTCGATAGAATTTCTATTTGAGCGCACTTCGGAATAGAGATCTAGCGTCCCAGACGTGAATGTAATTGGAACTTTGTTTTTCAGCCAGCCATTTGCATTTGGTATATTGAAATCACGCAGTTCTAAATCGGCATCCCATACAACGGGCTTTTTAAAAAGGTTAAGCAGAGAAACGATTTTTAACGTAGATGAATTAAACAAGTCACCACGTAGTGACAGAAGTGAAACTGGCGCATTTTCGGTTCCTGTCACATTGCTTAGTCGTCCTTCTATTTTGGTTATACGCCAGCGGTTAGCCTCAGGGATTGATAATAGATCTGCAAATTCAAAACTTGAGTCTTTTATGTCTATTCGGCCCACGCGTACAGGGAATAACTTTTTCGCGGCGGCTTGCGATTCATCTTTAGATTTCTCGGGCGCATTGGAGAATGCATTCATAATTTTGTTTGTGATGACTAGTTTTGCCCTATCTATTTCGATATCTGTTTTGATTTTACCCGCGAATAGTTCACGCCAAGCTAAAGAAACGTCGACTACGTCAACAATTACAAACTCTTCGGTGGGATGCTGTTTAAGGTGTAAACTAAAACCTTCCATTTGGTAGGCTCCATGCAAAAGGCTAATATCAAAATCATCGATGTGCCCGGTATAGGTTTCAGAAAATGTTGCCAGAAACTGGTTAGTCTGCCGCAGAATAAATTGCGGTGTTACAGCGCGAAAAATTAGTAACAACAGAATAAATCCCCAAAAATATTTTTTCATGTGGTTTTTTCTTTCAAGAACAATAAAGCGCTTACATGAGCACCAATGAATGTAATAAGTGAAGAGTAATAAACCCACATTAATAAGACAATGATCGAACCAGCGGCCCCATAGGCAGAACCAATGGCACTATTTCCAAGGTAGAGTCCGATCAATTCTTTGCCGATAACG
The DNA here is from genome assembly GCA_964498705.1 of uncultured Bdellovibrio sp. GTDB lineage: Bacteria > Bdellovibrionota > Bdellovibrionia > Bdellovibrionales > Bdellovibrionaceae > UBA2316. The sequence continues at coordinate 4,459 of CAZCHT010000110.1, forward strand.
AAAAGTAGCGCAGTGGTTAGTCCGCCATGAAAGCTGTTCCTCCAAAAGATCTTTTTATCAGGAAGATAGCGGAACAGTAGGCAGAAAATGCCGACATAAAATAGAAACGAGACGCCAATATTTAAAATGCGATAGAAATCCTGATACGAGCTGAACGTCGCAGAAATCAGCGAAGAAATAGTCAGCGAAACAACCATTATAAATATAAAACTCAATGCAAAACCAATATGTAGAATGCGTGATTTAATGAATATTTTGACCATGTCCCAGTTTGAAGTTTCCACCGCTTGTGGTACGGCTTTGAAAAGAATATTATTCAAAGCCGACTTCAATTCTCCAAAAATTAAACTGGCAGAGAATAGCAACGTGATGACCCCGAATATCCCTGAAGCTGACGCTAGATCGGGTCGCTCTTTCGCATTCCGAACAATTAATTCAAATGCGGCGGCGGCGTCGGGACCTATATTTGAATGAACTTGCGAAATAAAATTTTCCAAAAGATTTCCGGATAAACGTGACGATATGGAAATAAAAATAATCAAAAGTGGAGCGAGCGATAGGGCTGTGTAATAGGATAGAGAGGCTGCGTATGTGGAGGTTTGCTCCAGATCAAATCGGGCAAAAAGGGACTTAAAGAAGTTCCGAACTCGCATATAATTATCCTCGTCGTATAAGTGTCAGACGGACAATTACAATTGCATAATGCGTGCTAAGGTTTTTTCTCTTCTTTCTTGTACGTGCCTTGTTTGTCTTGGACAAAGTAGCGCAAAGAAATAAAGGTGCCGTAGTGATCACCGCGCTCGTTCAGCTTGTTGGTGACCGAATAAGAATAACGAATGTCAGATACGACTGCGATTCTGTCTGCTTCCCACAATTCATACTGAACAGCTAGATCAAAGCCATATTCGGTAATGTCACGTGCCGATGTATCGACCTCTTGATTGGGAGGAAATTCTGTTCGGAAAATGTGCGGATCGCCCACCGAGTATGAGGAAAATAAGGTCAGAGAGCTTGATAATTTTGAAGTTAAGAAACGTCGATAGCCCATTGTAATGTGAATTAAATCTGTATTTTCAGCCAAGTACAGGCTGTCTTTTTCGCGAAAAAAATACTTGTCTAAATAGAAGATACCGATTTCCAATGCCCCGTGTTCATTGACATCACCATTAACTAGCATGCCCACACCTGTCTTGATTGGAGATTGAATTCCTGAATCCGAGCCTCTAAAATTAGTTTTGTAAATAAACGGACCTAAATTTGCTGTGACATTTCCCTCTTTAGGGGTATACGCCAAAGTTAGTTCTGTGAAACCATAAAAAAAGATGAAGAAAACCCATTTTAAGTTTTGCATGAATGAAGATTAGATCCGATGATCAGTAAAGTTCAATTTAATTCTTTTGAGGAAGTACCGTGCTGAGATTTTCTGTCTTTTTATTCTGTTTTTTTATTTGCTTGGCGCCTGGCCAAGCTAAAACGCCAGAAAAATCAGTAGAAAAACCTGCAAACCGGGGGCAGAGTTCTGAAGACAATCCAGTGGATAAAAAAGAAGCTGAATCCAGTGGGGCATTTATTCTTAATCCTCAATTTGAAGAACAGTTTATTGAGGGCAATATCGCTGTCTCACAATACTTTGATGACTTGGCCGATGGTTTAGACACGTTTCTGATGGGAAAACGTATCACTCGACGGCGCAATGAAACCAGCGTAAGAGTTCAAAATACTACCATCGTTTTGGAAGGCGAAAACACTCAAAACTCAACCAGTATTGGTCTTAATCTTAGACTTCCGAATGTAGAAGAATACTGGATGCTGAAATTCACCACCTACGATGAAAGCGAAGAGCGTCGCGGGGTACAAAATGGTTATCTTCGTCAAACACCACGTCAACAAAGCTACGGGGCGTCCGTCGGTCTCTTTCGTAAGTTAGGTAATGTGAATACGTCTTTTCAACCGCGTATTGATTTAGGTGATCCACTTAAAATTTCCCACTCAATCACATTTGAAAGTGTAGCCGAATTACCCAAATATAGTGTGAATCCAAAATTAGAATTATTTTCTGATCCCAATGACGGAGTTGGTTTTTACACTGCGTTCAATTTTGGTTTCGGTTTATCGAAGTATTATAATTTAACATTAATCAACAATGGAACCTACGGAGATAAAAAACATTTGTTAAATACAGCGAATGGTTTTTCGATTGGACAATTTGTTGACCGAAAAAATTCAATTTCTTATAGTTTGATTTTCAATGGAAAAAATCAGCCTAACTATCACTTAGAGAGCTACGATATTTCGGTAGCATGGAGTCAGCTAGTTTATCGCAAAATTTTTGATTTCCAGCTAATCCCGTACCTAAATTTTGCGCGTGATCACGACTTTCGAGGTCGCCCGGGAGTCATCCTGAATCTAAATTTAAATTTCTAGCGTAGAGTAAAAGTTAAATTCGATTCACCATCTTTTTCATTTCTGAATGCAAAAATGTCCATTAAGATTTCGGAATCATCAACTTTGAAATCGGCATTGAATCTGAACTTACCTTCTAGTAACTCAATACGTTTAGCCATTTGAATGTATTGGTTCTTGATGCATAACTCATGCAATTCGTTGAAGTTAGCACCAGTCATATAAAACTCCTCCCATTTTTTATCTAAGGATGAATTGGCTTCATTTTTGAGTTCATTATTCAAAGTCAAAATTTCGTTTTTCATACGATCTTCGAACGCTTTAGGAAGGCCAATTTGGAGAGCCTTAGTTAGCAGTCGCTTGCTATAATTGCGAGAACCCAGGCGAGTATAGGCTGCTGTCATCAACAAATAGCAACGGGCAAACATTGTGAGTAAAACAGGATGAGCCGAAATGTTTTTTTCAACTTCAGTGCCCCGAAACTTACTAACAAAGCGCCGGGCACGAGACGTGGTTTCATCGAGTTTATCTAATCCAGCATAAAAATCAGCGAGTTTGATTTCTGCGCCGTGAGGTGTTTCCGCATTTTCATCACAGAATGCTTCTAAGAAAGAAATGTAAGGTAAATTGTGATTGGCGACAGCTAATGCAAGATCACTCATAATTACTGATTTGAATCCGTGCTCGGACAATGCTTTTTGTAGAATAGCAATCTGTTGCTCTGAATCTTTTTTTTGCACGGCTTGTTCGAAACTACCTATAAAGTCCATTATGTCTCCTGATACTAAAAATTTTCAAATAATTCGGCGACGCGGGCTTTTTTTGCCCATGTAGCAAGACTCATACGAATAGCCATTTTAATTAGCTCGGTTTCCGTTTTTTCGCCCTTTGATTCTAACTGAGTCAGTTCCAATTCTAAATTTACTAACTCTTGGATATAAAATTTTCTAGCACTTTTAATACGCTCGGCTACTTGGGGTGAAACTTTTACCCAGCTATGGCTGCGGTAGTTGTAAATAGGCCTTTCTTCATAATGATGCAAACCAAAGGCGACCGTGGCCTCGGCCTCTGAAAACATTTTGGCAAATCGTGGCGACACGAATTCAAAAATATCTTTTTTTGCTGTGACTCGATCAGAAGTTAGTCGTAGGCCCAATTGTTTTATCTCGACGGCATCAGACTTTTCCCAGACTTGTGCCGATACGCTTTTGCCGACTTTTAAAGTGTACTGATCAAGCAAATCCATATTCCGTGTGCTATCGCGCAGTTCGATACCTAATCGCATTTTGTCAGGTGACGACGCCGGACCATATATTTTACCCCGAAGACCGGCAGAGAAAAATTTTGAATTTCTTCTATCTAATTTTTCTTGATTCTCTTGAATGGTATTTTTCGTGTACAAATTAGAAAGAAAACTTTTTACTCGTTCAGCAATGGAAAGGTCAGACGCAAGGTTTGCGACGCCCGTCAGGTCGTTACCATGTAGTCCTTCTTCTAGTCCTTTTAAGTATAAATAGTCATTTAATTGTTTGAACCAGAGTATAAAGTTTTCGTACAAAGTGTAATTCTTGGGAAGCTCAAAAGAAACATGAACATGAAAAGAATGTTTTTGGTTGAACAGCATAGAAACATCGCGCACCTCGCGCATCAGACGCTGTTGGTTAATTTCGTATTTCTTGTGAGAGATTTCCCAGCCATAGCCTTGCCGCCGGTGATCACTGACTTCTTTAGAGTAACCCCCAACGGCATCGGGTTTGAAATCAGTAGGCATAATCTTGCTGGCGCGAACAAACGTTTTGGATGGAACTTTAGCGGCTTTTAATAAGGCAATTCGTTCCTCGTCACTTCTATTCATCCAATCTTTTTCTGAAAATTCGATAGGACGGAAAAGCATACTAATATCAGAGGTTGTTCCTTCTTTTTCAAAAGAATAGGTAACTAGTGAATCGCCGCTTTTAAAACTCTCAATAAAATATACGCTTTGGGCAGCGAGGTAAGAAAGTTCTGTTTTGAAAGCGTGCAAGCCGGAACGACTAAGTAAATCATATAGAAAGAGCGCGTGTGCTTCAGAGGTTACCCAATTATTCATGGCCTTGCCTCGATCTTCTGCATTAGGGTGATCAAGTACTGCTGATAAAAGAGCTTCAATTGAGTTTTTAAATTGGACGTCATCACCTACTATTTTTCTGACATCAAAACCTAAGGAATAGGGGTTATACGAATCCTCGATGGATTCATCAATAGCTGTTGTTAGTTTTTGAATTGGTTCTGTTGGTGGCTTTCGTCGGTGATCTTTTAGCAATTTTTTGCTAAATATTTTCGCTAGGGAGGTTGCTGTGGCAGAAGTGCCTTCGAATTGCTCTACTTTTTTCTGAATCATGTGGGCCGTATCGCCATGAGATTCTAACATTTGGCTCCGACCATTTTCATCTTTGTATTCTGTTCGAATATGACTAAACCGCGATACCAAATTACATTCCCAAGCACATCCTTCAAGGGAAAAACTTTTATCGCTGGTCATCGGAGTAATTTTTGGATTCATCAAAACAATATTCTCGGTACCAACCGGGCTCGCAATGGTAACAACAACGACCCGTTGCCGAATACCAAGATCCAGCGCCGACCTTACAATACCAGGACGAATTTCTAAATCTCTTTGGAGCTGAGAAATAATGGTTTTTGTTGCCGTAGAATGAATTGCTATGTCATCGAGGACGCTCAGTTTTTGGCTTGTGGTCGTAACTGGAGCTTTATCTGCATAAAAGCCAAGGCATTGAGCGGTTGATGGCTTGGCCAGTACAGGTTGGACACCTGTAAAAAAAATAGTCAGGGCTGGCAATATAAAGCGATTTAAACGAACTGGTGGCATTTGTTATCCTCGGGTATTCCTGAGGAATTAGATTGCAGCTATGAGGCCGTGGCTGGGCCTAATGCGGTTGGTACTTTTCAATAGTGGTGACTAAAGATTCGCGGGTAATCGGTTTTGAAAGATATTCGGTAAAACCTGACTTTTTAGCTAGGTGAGCTTCCTCTTTCATAGCATGCGCCGTAAGGGCGATGATAGGTCGCATATAGTTTTTGCTACGTAGATAGCGAACGGCTTGGTGACCATCCATTACAGGCATTTGAATATCCATTAATAACAAATCATATTCATTTTTAAGAGCGAGTTCAGAACCTTCTCTGCCATTTTCTGCTAAGTCAAACTTCACACCATGCTGATCTAATAAAATTTTTAACAAGTCTTGATTATCGAGACAATCTTCCACGATAAGAACTTTGGTGCCTTTGTACTGACTTCGCAATGTCTGAGACCAACGATTGAGTGGGCCCTTAGTGAAGAAATGACCTTGAGGTACGATACTAGTGTTCGCTGGCAATTTGACTTCGACAGTGGCTTTAAATGTAGATCCTTTACCCAGTTCGCTGTGCTCTAAACTGAAATTTCCACCTAAAATTTGGCATAGCTTTCGTGTTAGAACTAAACCCAAACCTGTTCCGCCAAATTTTCTTGTGGTCGATGGATCGACTTGGATAAACGGTTTAAATAAGTACTTTGCTTGTTCTGATGAAATACCACGACCCGTATCATTAATGACAAAAGATATTTTATCACATTGAAACGAAACTTGCAGTCGAACGAAACCACTCGAAGTAAATTTGATAGCATTACCCACAGCATTGGTTAGAATTTGTCTAAGGCGGGTAGGATCAGAAATAATTTTTTCTGGCAGCGGACTTTCAGCCAAGGCGATAAATCCAATTCCGTTATCGTTAGCGCGAAAACTCATGGCCGCACCAAAATCATTTAAAAAATCCGCTAATTTAATTTCTACTAGTTCGACAACGACCTTGCCGGCTTCAGCTTTCGCTAAGTCCAAAATATCGTCAACGATGCGAAGGACCTGATGAGAATTTCGGGTCATGACGGCTAGATATTTATCGCGATCTTCCTTACTAGCATCTTTTTCAAGTGCCAGCTGAGAAAAACCCATGATGGCACCTAAAGGAGTTCTGATTTCATGGCTCATGTTAGCAAGGAAAGCACTTTTTGCGGCATTGGCATTTTCAGCGGCGATATTGGCTTCTACGGCTTGTTGCTCTGCCAATTTAGTTTGCATCAAAGCTTCCTTTAGCAGAACTTCTTTTTTCTGCAGTTTACGATAAGAAAGTACGCCTTGAGTTGTTTCAATACACGTGGTTAGGGCCCCAACCGTTTGTCCATTATCATCGATAACAGGCGAGATACTGTAATTCCAGAAGGCCAATATCATTTTGCCATTGCGAGAAATTTTTAACGGCAAGTCTTTGTATATTTCCGATTTTCTGCTGTTAAGTACGCGTTCAATCTGTGGCCCGGTGGTTTCCCAGATGTCTGTCAAAGCTTCACGGCCGGTCTGGCCCATAGATTCGGTAGAGCGATTGTAGCCAAGAATGGGACCGTAGCTATCGTTGTAAAAACAATACGCTTGTTTCCCCCAAAATAAAAACATTGGGGTTGGGTTTTGAAACATGATAGCTAAGGTGGCTTTTAAGGTGGCTGGCCATGTTTCCATAGGGCCCAGCGGATGGTTTGACCAATCTATTTTTCGGCAGATATTTGCATTGTTGCTGTCGTTTAAAAAGTACATCGGTTCCATTGCATGCAATTATCACGCACAAATGGCAGCTCAAAGTCTTTTTTAAATGAATCTTTTTTCAGCACTTTTGACAATGTAATTGGGTTTTTTTTCCCGCACCACTGTGTGTTTCTTCCCCAAATAGAGCAGAGACACAATTATTTTGCGAATTTTTTAGCCGCATTTTGTACGGAACCATCACTTACAAGTGATTTCATGTTTTTTTGAATTTCGCTCCATATGGCAGGGTTCAAGCCCGGAAGAGCTTGGACCCATAATCCTTTTTTGCTAATCAGAAACGATTTCAAATCAGAATTTTTAGGGGCCGCTTTATTTTGAGCAACAATTTGAAATGCAATGGTCCCACAGACAGCACGAATTCGTTTTCGTTTAAGCAATCCATAGGCTTGGTCGTAGGATTCGGCATCGACCCAATTGATAGTTTTATAATCGATCAGCGGCATGCAACCACTGCTAAGCCGTGCGATGGTACCACGAATTTCTTTTTTGGATGTGATAGCTTGATCAGGCAGGGTGTATAAAAAATAATCCAATTCAAGGATCAATTCTTTTTTAGTATTCAACTCTCGAAGCTCTTTATTGTCGGTTACGATGATGACATCAACCTCGCCTTTTTTTAACATACTGATAATTCGTAAAATAGGCGCTTCTTTGACGACTAATTGGAACTTCATTTTTTCTGCTAGCTGCGTGGCGATCTCGTAATGAAAGCCAGTGTATTTGCCGTTTTCTTTCCAAACAAAAGGACGACTGTCTATCAAACCAACAGTTAATGTTTTGGCTTGAATATGAAAAGAGCTAAATATAGCCAAGATAAAAAGCAATCGCATATAAGCTCACTCTGAGGCATCTGTTAATCGTTGTCTATCGCAGATTCAAGCGCTTTCGCGCGATATAATGCTTATAAAGCAAGTGTCGAAATAACATCGTCGTATTTTGAGAACCGCTCTTTAAAAGTTGTCCTTTTTCCTTGATGATAGAAAGACGGAGTAAACAATGCTGAAAAAAGAATTTTTCAAATCCATATTGTTGTCTTTTTCTTTCGCATCATTGGTCTTTGCCTTTCAAAATTGCTCGAACCCTTTTCACAATGAAAATGCGTTTATCAGTAATGTTAGGCCGCAAACTGTGAAGTCGGCTCCCGTTCAAACAATAGAGAAATTGAAACTTCCGACCAAGTAGTGACGTACGACATTTTCAATCCGGTATTCTGAATACCTACCTGTATGCCGAATACAGTTAACAGTATTCAGAATTCGGTGTTCACATATGTTCATAGTGGAGGAAAAGGTACTGTTACGAGAAAAGATGGTGCAGGTGACGTACAAGTAGTTGAACTACCAGATGAAATTAAAACGGTACTGGTGCGATGGAATAGCGTCAGAATTGATTTAAATGAGCTGGCAAGACTACGTTGGATCAAAAACATGACAATTCCAAAAATATGCAATGCCCTGGGCTGGTCTCGGTCCGTCATTCAGGTGAGTATTCGAACTATGCGTAATAGCGGGATATCACAACTGGATTTGACCGATTGTGAAAAAATAATCATTCAAAACACAATAAATGCGGAAATTGAAAAATTGGCCAAAGAACAGAAGAATTTCAAGCTCAGCCAAGTGAACTATGAATTTAGAAAGAAGGCTATAAATAAATCGGCGTTTTGATCGAACGTCCAAAAGGCCAAAATAATTTCAAATTTATTGGGGCTCTATAACATCAGACCCCATCTAAAAACTTTACCAGACTCAAAAGTCTCAGCCTCCTTTCATGCTTTAAAAAAATGAGGAGTTTTTCAATTAGTCGTGTCTCAGAATCTGAAAGTAACTTGCTTCAAGTGCAGGCGGCGCAAGATTTTTCATGGTAAACTTTTTTTCGATTCTCCATCGCAAGTTGAAGACCAACTTTGAGTTCTGCAACATTTTTGGTGCTCCACAAATTTAAATAAATTTCTCTTGGCGTTGCACCTTTAAAAATTGCTTTTGGGATATTATCGTTGTGCTCGTTGAAATAAAAATTTATTTTATTTTCTACATCAGATTTTGACAACAGCTCTTCGGTGTTGAGAAAATTCGACTTCAAACTTCGAAACATTGATTCTGCCATCGAATTCGAAAAGTGAATGTCGACTCTTGCAATCAGTCGTCTTAAGCTTTTTGATGTTGTGAAATTTAAAACTCGCGCATTGTCGTTTTCTGGACCCCCATCCATAATCACTTTTGTCTCTGGCAAACTACCAAGACCAATCGCATGTGCCTTTGCATTTTCAAGTAGGCCCACCGTTGAAAGGCCACCGATTTCTGAGGTCACTTTCCAGGCAATAACATAACGCGAGAAATTGTCATACACGATTTGTATATAAACGACTTCATTATTTATTGTTTTAACTTCTGTGACATCGATGTGCCACATTTCATTTGGCATTTTAGCTCTGATTCCAACTCTTTCAACGGCCTCCTTCATTTTCGATCGCGGACGCAGCCAACCAAAAATTCGAATATATTTGTACCAGCTATCAATCGAACAAAATAAAAAATTTTCTCGCTGAGCCAGCAAGCAAAGTGAATGAATCGTAACATGGGAATATTTCTTTGACGTCACAAGACGTTTCATGATTTTTATTTCATCCGCTGTGAGTTGTTGTGGTCTTCGCTGGTCACAAGAACCAACTTCGCTTTGACACAAAAAAAATTCTGAAAGCCATTGGCCATAGATTTTTTTAGAAAGCCCGATTGCTTTTAAACAGTCACTGATCCTATTCAACTTCCCAGCCTCTTGAATAGCTGCGACAATTTTTTTCCTTTGCAGCCGAAAAATCGGCTTGCCTGAGCTAAATCCATGCCGATAGATATCGCGGACACGTTTGACCAAATTGAGCAGTGCTTGTTGCTGATCAATTTTACTTTGCAGGTTTTTGATTCTTTCTGATTCAATAAATTCAGGCGCTGTTAACTTGACCCGCTTGGATTTTTTTATCCAATACAGCGCCGTCGTTCTTGGAATTTCAAGTTCTGGAAAGTGATAAGGGCTACTGGCCTTCACAACTTCAAGCTTGATCGAATCAGGATAGTGTCTGTATTTTTGCGCGGCGCCCACATGATTCTCCAGTTCTATTTTCGACAACTGACGAAAATTCGACACTTTTTGCTAAAGAACGAAAAATTACAAGTAATATCAGTAATTTAAGTAGCCCAGTTATATAAATTACCGGGTTCGAATCTCACCCTTTCCGCCACTTTCTGATAAAGAAAGTGGAATTCAAGAGATAGAAAAAGCCTAAGCC
>CAZCHT010000111.1:0-14741 GCA_964498705.1 uncultured Bdellovibrio sp.
CTATCCGTTAAACTTTGCTTTAGCGCCTAAAGGTTGAAGGGTTCGAAAATCCTGAACTCGTCTGGTACATTTAGCTCCTTATCCCGTACCAGCCGCAAATCATAAAGGCCTGGAAAAATCGAATGGGTGATTTGATTCCACTTCGTCGAATGTAGTCTTCCGTTTCTTGCGGAGGAAGCACGACCAACATTTCTTTTAATACCTTTGGCAACATCGCAATAGATTCAGTCGTTGCGCCCAATAATTTTTGGACCTCTTCCCAGTTCTTGAGCATAAACGGAAAATCTGGGGAGTTTAGGTCATAGCTGATCTCAGCATTTACGAAATAACCTCCCTGCCGTAGGCGCTCGGACATACCTTGGTAAAAACCCTGTCGGTCGTCGCGCTTAACGAAGTGTCCCGCCAAGAGGCTTACCACAACGTCGAATTCTTTTTCTTTCACATCATGGACATAGCCTTCAATGAGCGTGCATCTTTCCAGAATGCCGGCCTTTTCAAATTTTTCTATGCAAACCTCTAGCATCGGTGCTGCGGGATCAACCGCTACGAACGTCCATTTCGGAAACAAGCGAGCCAACGTCAGAATTTCAGATCCTGTACCAGCTCCAACGCTCAAAACGCGTCCCACTTCAGGAAGGTCTTTAAGAATCGCTCCCATCAAGAAGTGCAAGCATTCACTGATGGGTTTTAAGCGACTGTTTTTATCATCGTATTGGTACGCAAGTTCTTTGTTGAAAAAACCTGTCTTAGGTTGACTCATAAGTACCTTTCCTCAGAATGTGCTGCCAGTATTTTTTCATGCAAAAGTTCGGCGCTCACTGCGCTTCCGGCCATCACTCCGGCTGCGGCCGCAAGTAAAACAGAGTGACCCATGCTCATATTGTCACCGCAAGCGTAAACTCCTGGGACGGTCGTTCCACTACGTTCATTCACTTTGTAGAATCCAAACTGATTTTTCTCGCAACCTAGCTTTTCGCCAATGTCAGACTTGAGCTTGAATGGTAATATCGGACCAAGAAAAAGATATTGGCGCTCAACAAACCGTCCGTCGCTCAGAGTGACTCCTTTTAAGGATTCACCTTCGTATTCGAGTTTCTGAATGGACTCCTCGATAAGCGTGATCTTGTTCTGCTTTAGAAGCTGAAGATTTTCAGGGCTAAAGTTTGCTTTTCCATCTGTGAAAATCGTCAGGTCCTTTGCCAGATCATAAATCATTGGCAGTGCATGAAACATTAAATCCCCATTGCCGACAAATCCCAGGCGCGATCCACGATGTTCATACCCATGACAGAACGGACAGTGGAAGATTGATTTTCCCCAGAGTTCCTTAAACCCTGGAATGGGGGGAAGTGTATCGAGTACGCCGTAAGCAAGGATGATTTTTTTTGCGCTGACCGTTTTCCCCGTGGAAAGCTGCGCCGTGAATCCATCGCCGTTCTTCTGAACGGAAACCGCAGTGGCCACCGCTGATTCGATTGTTTTATACTTTTCTAGATTTTTGCGCGTCTCTTTACGCCATTCCGCTGGGTGGATACCGTCGCGTGATGGAAAGTTATTGACGTGGCTGGAGGGCGCGTTTCTAGGACGGTCGTCGTCACATAAAAGAGCACGACGGCTCATGCGTCCCAATGTCATTGCCGCCGTAAGGCCTGCGGGGCCTCCACCAATAATCAATGCCTCGTAGTTGTTTTCGTCCACTTTATTCTCCTCTTTACGTGTGATTCCAGAACCCATCTTATGCGAGGTTTAACCTTTTGTTTATTCCCCATTTGCTTGTCTTATTGATACTTATTAGGTATCATTCGGTATGGATTTAAATAAACTGAAAACCTTTATAGTGCTTGCCGAGAATTTGAATTTTAGACGCAGTGCTGAGATCTTAGGAATGTCTCAGCCACCGCTTACGCGGATGATTGCAGCCCTTGAAAAAGAGCTTGATGCCGCACTTTTTGAACGCACAACAAGAAGTGTTCGACTTACAGCCACAGGCGTTGTCTTGTTGAGGGAGGCGCGGGAAATCATGGCTGCTTTTGAGCGAATCGAAAGAGACGTGCGGTCCATCAGCAAAATCAAAAAAGGCGCGTTAAACATCGGATTCTCGCCCACTGTGTTCTTTGCACGGTTTACTTCAATCATGAGTGAATTTAAGGATCGTTTTCCAAACGTAAAGACCGAACTTCACCAAGATTCAAAAACCGAAATATTAAAAGGCCTTCAGCAGGGACGATTAGATGTTGGTTTTTTGGACTCCATAACCACCCACAAAGGTCTGCAAAGCAGGGTGGTTCAAGATGAGGTTATGGGAGTCCTTCTAAACAAGGAACATAAACTGGCCCGAAAAAAAGAAATCTCTTTTGCTGAATTGAAAGACGAGACAATCATTTTACATCCACGCTCTGAGGCGCCTGAGTTTCATGACCGAATGTTAAAATTAATCCGTGCTGTTGAGCCAAGACCAAAAATCTATGTCAAAGGTGACAATGAAGTTTGCCCAATTTTAGTGGCTACCAAAAAAGGCGTCTCGCTGACAATCGCTGGATCAAACGCATTTGCTCCGAAAGAAACCGCGTTCGTTCCTGTCAAAAATCTTTTTCTGCCCGTTTCGGTATTTTGGAAAGAAGACAACGTGAGTCCGTCACTCAATGTATTTTTAGGATTCGTTCTAGAAAGGCGTTCTTTGGAAAAACCTCAAGGCGATTGCCTGATGGATACGGCAGCTCAGTGAGCGGGGGGAACCGTAAAGTTCTAAAAACTGAGACTATAAAAAAGCAGAAACGAATTTTTCTACTTGCAGTAACTTTAATATGGAAGGTAAGGTAATTGAAGAGATTGTTCTCTAATGGGTCCTTAGGTAGATTCCTACTTGAGGAGTTTTAAACGGTAGGGTCGCCGTTAACAGAGGATGCCCTATGTCTGAACATCAATTTTTATCATACGGCGCTAGTTTGTTTTTCGCGCTGGCTGTGCTTCACACGTTTTCAGTTAAGTTTTTTCAAGAAATCGCACACAAATTACCTGATGGTTCCGCTGGTGAAAATTTTTTTCATCTTTTAGGCGAAGTCGAAGTGGTTTTTGGCATTTGGGCAGGAATATTCATTTTATTTTTTGTGGGCGTCGCCGGATTTGAAAAGCCACTAGAGTATCTTCAAGCCCGGAATTTTACCGAGCCCATGTTTGTTTTTGTAATCATGACTATTTGTGCTACCCGGCCCATTTTGCTACTCAGCGAAAAGCTGATTCGTCTAATAGGTAAATTGTTACCTCTGAAATCTACGCTTGGGTTTTATTTTGCGACATTGACCGTCGGTCCGCTCTTGGGAAGTTTTATTACGGAACCTGCCGCTATGACTGTGACCGCACTTATTTTATTAAAAGCGTTTTATCAGAAAGAAATTTCCAGCGAATTAAAGTACGCGACTCTTGGACTCTTATTCGTGAACGTTTCTATTGGTGGGACACTGACACCATTTGCGGCGCCTCCAGTATTAATGGTGGCTTCCAAATGGAATTGGGATCTGAGCTTTATGCTTACTAACTTTGGTTGGAAAGCCTTTATTGCAGTGTTTTTATCTACCTCGCTAGTGGCTTATCGTTTCCGAAAGGAAATATTGAGTGTTCCGCAAAAGGTTGAAGAAAAAACGAATTTGAAGATTCCTATTTGGGTAACTGTTCTGCATTTGTTATTTTTAGTAGGAACTGTTTTTTCAGCCCATTATACTGTCTTGTTCATGGGTTTGTTTTTGTTTTTCATGGGAGTTACCACTGTTACGCGCGAATATCAGGATGAAATAAGGATCAAAGAGGCTTTGCTAGTGGCATTCTTTCTTGGTGGGCTAGTTGTGTTGGGTGGATATCAAAATTGGTGGCTTGAACCTATCCTTTCCAAACTATCAGCTTTACCACTTTATTTGGGCGCGATGGGCCTTACTGCCTTTACAGACAATGCCGCGATTACTTATCTAGGCAGTCAAGTTGAAGGATTGTCTGATTTTTCAAAGTATGCACTTGTAGCTGGTAGTGTTGTGGGTGGTGGATTGACAGTAATTGCTAATGCCCCAAATCCAGCAGGGTACAGCACTTTAAATCCTGCTTTCGATAAAGATGGTATTAGTCCAATTCTACTTTTTAAAAATGCAATAGTTCCGACTTTAATTGCCGCGATTTGTTTTTGGTTTTTGTGATGTAAGCAAACGTATAAATATAAAATTGAATTAATTAATTTGTTACAGTTTTGATTTTCGGTTTTTGTCGACAATTGCATAGACAATTATCAAAAATGCAAACAGTCGGAACAAATAAACCCAAGTTTCCGTTTCGGAAACGACATTTGGCTGCCCTGGTAGTAGATTTGCTATTAAAAATAAAGCGAATCGCTCAATTGCCAACATCCAGCAGGCGTAGCAAAAATACTTAAAAAATCGATCGCCAGTTGATTTAAAAAAATTCAGGAAAATAAGCCCAGAAGCGGCAAACGATATCATATAAATTCCTGATAGAAAGGAAATGTAGTTCATTTTGCCTCCCATATTAGGCCAAACAAAAGAATGCATCCACCAATTGCTCCGCTAAGGACTCTTAATAGCCCGCCACTAAAATCTAATTCGGGATAAATTACCAGATCAACAAATAGAATAAGATTATTGATGGCGATAAAGAAAAAAGAAAGTCCAGTCCACAATAATAAACTTAATTTGGAGCTTAGATATTTGCGGAATAATAAAAATGCACATAAAACGCTCAAGAAAAAACATAATGCATATACTATTTCAGCCATTTTCATCGTCCTTTTTCTTTTTGTTGTTCACTATTATGAAAGCGTCTGCGAAATTTTTAATGTGATTTTTCTGAGAAAAAATTAATTCATAAATTCTGTATCGTCTTATTTTATATTCCTCTGCCAATAGACCAATGCTAACTTCAATTTCTTTTGTCGTTGGCGCATATTTATACTTACCCGCAACAGTAGAGTCTTCTTCTAGAAAGCCGAAAGATTTTAAAATTATTAATCTCTTTGCAATTGAAGAGACTTGAGTTTTCAATTCAGAATTAATTTGTTCTGCTGTATTCCACTCTCCAGAATGTAAGCGTAGAAAAAGCAAAGTTTCTAAGATCTCTACTGAATCAATGTATTTATAAATAAAATGTCTAACTTGTTCCGGAATCTTTGAATCAACCACAATTGCACTGCCGGCTATTTTCCGTAGGAAATTGAAGAACTAGTGATGCCCTAAAAACAATCATTCTTAGTAGGAATGATTGAGTAAATTCAGATACATGCATGAATTTAGCATATTTTTATTTGTATCCAAAGTAAAGTGTGAAAAACCTATTTTAGGCTCTTTAAAGAAAACAAGACTTTCTCAAAATTCAGAAATGATCTACTTTAGTGGCTGTTATTCAGTTTTACGACATTTTAGCATTATTATTTGGGTTTTGAGATAATTTGATCTCAAAAGTATTTAGTTGGTAGGGTCGCCACTAGTGAGGTTGACCTATGTCCGAATTAATTTTTAACGAAAATAAAACAATCCGTCTCGGGGTTGAAGTTGAAATACAGTTAATTGATCCAATCACCGGAGATCTTAAACCTGTAGGTCCTGTCATTTTAGAATCTCTAAAAAATGATAAAGATGCCACCCACATTAAGTCAGAGATCTTTCAAAGTATGCTGGAAATTGATACTCCTATTTGCGACAACGCAATCCAAGTGGGGGCTTCGCTTAGGGCGTCACTCGATAAAGTACGATCTTCGGCGGCAGTTCATGATGCCGAAGTCATGATGTCGGGAACTCATCCATTTGCTCACTATGCAGAGCGACTCTTGACTCCAAGTAGTCGTTATTTCTCTCTGGTGGATAGAAACAAATGGATTACACGACGGTTACAAATTTTTGGGCTTCACGTGCATTTAGGAATGAAAAACGGAGAGCACGCCATTTTGATGAACAATGCCCTCTGCCATTACTTACCTATTTTATTAGCAATTTCGGCCAGTTCGCCTTTCTGGCATCGGCAGGATACGGGGTTGGCATCTAGCAGAATTACCTTTTTTGAAGCAATTCCGACCGGAGGCCATCCTTGTCTTGTAAATAATTGGAGCGAGTTTGAAGTTCTAGTGGAAAAATTAATTTACTCGAAATCGATTCAATCTATTAAGGATTTGTGGTGGGATATACGTCCCAATTTAGAGTACGGAACTATAGAGGTCCGGATTGCTGATTGTCCTCCCACGATTAAAGAAGTTGAAGCGTTGGTGGCCCTCATTCACTCGTTGGCTGTTTTTATCGACAGAGAACTTAGCTTAGGCAGAAAGTTTTCGCCCCCTCCGGAATGGATTTTACGCGAAAATAAATGGCGAGCCTCTCGTCATGGGGTTCAATGTGATTTGATTAATGATCTCAATGGAAACTCATTTTCTTTTGATCAAATTTGGGGTGATTTAGTTAAATCACTATCTCACATCGCAGATGAGTATGATTATAAAAAGTTCTTTAGTTACCTGGACATTGTTATTAAAAATGGCCCTAGCTACAAAAGACAAAGAGATCATTTTAACAATGATTTTGAAAATATCATTCGGCATTTGGTGAGGGAAAACTTAGCCGATTCTCCCGAGTGGATTAATATTTAATCGTAGGCTATTTAGTTAATTTCTTCCTTTGGGAAACGGATCTCTACTTCTGTTCCGTCAGCGTCGGTTCTAATTGCAAGTGTCCACTCATAGAGTTTGGAAATAGTGGCCACCCAGGCAAGGCCAAGGCCGTTGCCTTTTTTATTTTTGTTCGATCCGACATTAAACGGCTCGCCTAACCTTTCCCTAACTTCTTTTGGAATGCCATTACCGAAATCCTTTACGAGGAGATAATCAGTTCCTAAAATTAGAAGTACCTTTTCGCTTTCAGCCGAAAACT
Source organism: uncultured Bdellovibrio sp. (assembly GCA_964498705.1). Lineage (GTDB taxonomy): Bacteria > Bdellovibrionota > Bdellovibrionia > Bdellovibrionales > Bdellovibrionaceae > UBA2316. The sequence continues at coordinate 6,912 of CAZCHT010000111.1, forward strand.
TTAAAGCATTAGTTACAAGGTTTGAAATTAATTGATCCAGATGGGTTGGATTTGCGAACACCGTCAGATCCGAGTTGAGTTCAAGTTGAATTCTGCCGTGTCCTATTTTATCCAGTCGAGTAGCTATTTCCTTTATGACTAAATTCATTCGAAGGGCATGAATATTATTTTGAAGTGGCGAATTTTCTACTTCGGCCCAATCTAAAAATTGAGTGATGATTTCTGAAACTTTTTCGATTTCCTCAATTGCGTCATTCGCGTATTGGGTGGGCAGTAAATTTGCTTTTTTCTTTGCCTCCGTGTCTACTTTCATTATGGCAAGAGGTGTTTTTAATTCGTGTGCCATTTGAATAGTCCACGATTTCGTCATTTTGTGATTTAAATTTATTCTATCAATTAGTTTTTGTATCGTGCTGAGTAGATCAGAGAATTCATCCGATTTAGCCCAAAATCCCGCAGTATATTTGAGTAGTCGACTGGGAAGTTGATGAATATCTCTTCTGTAAATCAAATGAGCTGTGGACTCTTGCAAGTGTGTCACTAATAACCTTAGAGGTGAAAGTAGAATTAAAGTTAGTAGTACAGATGCTAGAAAAAGCACAACCACGATTCCTGAAACGTATCCGATGACTCGATTATCAATAATTTCCCAGTTTAAAAAATTTCTATCCAACACCAGGCCGACTTGCAAAATGAGTGGAGAATCTTTGGATAAAGATATATTTCGTACTCGAACGTATTCATTTTCAGTCTCGACTGCCACCCATTCATTTTGAATCGGAATGTCGGTTTGTAGTAATCCTACATTAAAGCTTTGATAGACGATCTCTGCTTTGGGATTTCTAAGAACAAAAATTTTGCCGATTCGGGCACCCTTTAACACGGCTGAAATGGTGTCTTCAATTGTATCGACATTACTAACTGATTTTTTAAATTCTAGAGATTCTAGTAACGCCGTGGAGCTTTCCATAATTTGCTTGTCGATTAGCTTCAATCGCTGACTTTTAAAAAACTTTACGTGAACCAAATTTATACCAATGGCTGAAAATACAAGTGTCGAAAGAATAATAAAGAAGAATCTATTCCTCAATCCAGTAGCCTCGGTTTCTAATATTTCTAATTGATACTGTTGAACCGGCGTCAACCAGCTTTCTACGGAGTTTTGTAATAGTTGCCTCAACGGCATTACTATCGACGTCAGAAGAAACTTCCCAAACTTGTGAATTTAAAAATGATTTATTGAAAATTCTCCCTGGAGCCTGACCCAGGGTTTTTAACAAGTCGAATTCTTTGTTTGTTAGCGAAATTTCATTTTGGTTTATAGTCATTGTTCGACTTATTGAATTTAACGAGACATTCCCTAGCTTAATGGAGTGATAGTTTCTTCTCAATAGCGCGCGTATGCGAGCAATTAGTTCCTCGCCATCGAAGGGCTTTGCTAAATAGTCGTCGGCACCGCTATCCAGCAAAAGGGCTTTTTCAGATGGAGTATTTATAGCTGATAAAATAAGTATTTTCGCGTCGGCAAAGCAGTATTTAATTTTGCTTAACAGTGTTCCAGAATCCTTGCCTTGCAGTAGGCGATCTAAAATTATGATATCAAATCGCGACATAGGAATTTCGATTAAAGTCTCAAGCTCAAAATAAGAAGAACAGGTAAATGTAGAAAATTCTTCTTCACCTAGAAGGCCTTTTAAGTAAGTCAGTAGTTTTTCTTCATCTTCGACGATAAGTATGCGGGTAGATTCCTTTGGAAACCTTTCTTCAATTTTGTAATTTGTGTTCATATATAAAATATTAATAAATTTATTCAAATTAATCACTATTTTCGAAGTTAAAAAAAAAGTTATTTTCGAGTCTAGCTATTTGTAATCCGCATATTGTGTTGAAAAGATTGGTGTTTTTATTGGTTCTAATTTTGAGAACAAAAAGTCAGTCGGTTTGCAAAGTATAATTATATCAGTCATTCTAGTCGAAACTGTTAAATCGAAGGAGAAAAATATGCGCGCAAGGTTTCTAATTGTTTTGTTTTGTATCTGTGGAATTATGGCTGCCTGTTCAAGTTCAAAAAAAAAGGATACTTCGACTTCAGCAAATATTCCGGCACCTATTGTAACAACGGCCCCGGCTGTTCCTCCGAAACCTGCGGAAAAACCGGTGAACGCTTATGAAAACAAAATGATTTGTAAGAATGCTGAGGATTCTCGAGTTTTAGAAATTGAAAAGAAGTCTCCAATTGGGTGTACATTAAAGTATTCAAAATATGGCAAGAGTTCTGAGATTGCTTCTTCAAAAAAGGGACTAAATCATTGTGAACAGATACGATCCAAAGTAGAAGCAAACCTTAAAAACGGAGGATTTGAGTGTCTAAAGCTTGAAGGTTCCGTCGCTAATAAGAATTAGTTTGAATTAGTTTTTTTCATTTGTGTCTAGAAAGGTTGATAGTTTATCAATATCTTTTTCAAAAACTGAAAGCTTTTCGGAAAACGGCCGGATATTATTTTCAAAAGATTCTAAGGCCGTTTTTCCGACTTTTGTAATTGAAATCAGTTTTTTTCTTGAATCTTTTGGGTCCTCAATTAAATGTAAGAAATTTTTCTTTTCCAGGCGTTTAAGAGTTTGAGAGAGTGTGCTTGGGTGTACTCCAACGGATTGTGCTAAATTAAAAGCAGAAGTTCCGGGCATATCGATAAGTTGTTTTAATACCGACCATTGGGCAAGACTAATTCCTATTTCTTTTTCAGATTTTTTGTTAAAGTTTTGTATTAAATTACCGAAACGAAAAAGCAATTGAAGAGATCGACTTTCAGTTGTCATTTTGTGCCTTTCATTCCTTTTGAGCCTACGTTCGACTGATGATATTTAATTAGTAGTTTAATGATTTTGTTAATTTCTCGTTGGTTTTTGATGAAGTAGCTAGCATGGGATTTCTTTTTCTCGCCAACTCTAACTGTAAAAATTTGGCCCGATTGGTAAGGTAAACTAAAAATATCTTCATCAGTGTCGTCGTCGCCTATATAAAACGCATGTTTAATATTAGCGTCTTTCAGCAAACGCAAAAGAGCCGTGCCTTTGTGAGGCGCTCCAGTAGGGACAATATTAAATACGCACTTTCCCAACAATATTTGAGGCTTAGGATCTAGTGTCTCTAACACTTTTTTAATTTCCATTCGCGCATTTGCTTTTTTGCGTGATTTTCTATAATGAATAGAGAGGGAGAATTTTTTATCCTCAATTTCAATTCCGTAACTAAACTTTGTTTTTCTTAGAATATTTAACCACTGTGCACACATATTGCTCGCTGAGACCAGATGCGAATTTTCGTTTCCTTGAATTTCAAGGCCATGGTTGCCAATTAAAAACTTAGGCTTAAATGCAACTCGCTTTTTCAGATCTAGTACGCTTCTTCCTGAAATTATAGCGACGGGAACAAGCTTTGATAGTTGAACCATTAAGCTATGAGTCTCTGAGCTCATTTTCGCAGAGGAAGGTTCTCGTACAATTTTTGCGAGAGTACCATCGAAATCAAACGCGTAAAGAGTATTTGTAAATGAAAGAGATTCTAGTACAACAAGACCATCTTTATTAAATAGTGGTATCATCGCTTTAATATCCCATTGCTAAAGTCTTTAATGTGTCCGAAAAGTCGTTTTCTTTTTCTTAGGCGACCGGCACTTAACAGCATTCTACCAGCCCATCGATAGACGTTAAATTCTTGAATTAAACTTCTCATACTTCGAATTCTATTTCGTTGTTCTTCTTTAGGCATCTCGAGCGCAACGTGCAGGGCAGCGGCGCATTGATCAATATTGTATGGATTTACAATCAATGCTTCTAGGAGCTCCCGTGAAGCACCTGTAAATTGACTTAATATTAATACCCCTTGCTCGTCATCTCTGCTGGCAATAAATTCTTTGGCGACTAGATTCATTCCATCGTGCAGACTGCTAACGAAACAGATTTCTGAGCCACGATAATATTCATACACTTGCTGCGGTTCATGATGCTCGACTTTTAAAATTATGGGCGAATATCCTTCCTGGCCAAATCTATTATTTATCTTTATTGCAAGAGCGCGAACGTCAGATTCAAAATGTTGGTATTGGGGAATGGATGATCTTGACGGGGCCGCGATCTGAATAAAAGAAAATTTGCCAATCCACTTGGGCTCAAGCTCAAAAAGACGCTCTACCGCCATAAAGCGTTCCAGTATACCCTTGGTATAATCGAGTCTATCAACCCCGATGCCAATAAATAAATTCTGCGGAAGATTGTTAAGATTGCGAATGTGCTGCCGACACTCCGTTACTGGTTTTTGGGTATCTATCCATTTAGCCGGATACTCGATCGAAATCGGGTAGGTATCGACAGAAGTTAGGTGTCCTTTGTTTGTTACAGTAGAGGTTTCTCGATCCACTCGACTTTCAATAAATCGATCTACAGTATCCAAAAAATTATTACAGTGAAAGCGAGTATGAAATCCAAGGATATCGCTACCTAGTAGTCCACTGAGCAGTTCGTCACGCCAAGGACAGATTCCAAAGACTTCAGGATTGGGGAATGGAATATGCCAAAAAGTAATTATCGTAGCTTTGGGTAAACGCTCCTTAATTAATTTGGGAAGTAGCGCTAAATGATAGTCTTGAACTAAAACGACGGGATCATCAGTCTTTGCTTCTTGTACAACGGCATTTGCGAATTTTTCATTAGCCGCGACATACTGAGCCCAATCGGATGATCGAAAGATCGGTCTAACGTGAGCAATATGGCAAAGTGCCCAAATGCCTTCGTTGGAAAACCCATAGTAGTATCCTTGTTCTTCTTCTTTAGTTAGCCACACTCGGCGAATTTGATAAGAAGGGTCATTCGGGGGAACTTGTACCCGGTCATTTTTGTCTACAACGTCTCGATCAGCATTTCCGCTTCCGTGAGCGATCCATGTTCCCGAGCACGATCTCATGATTGGTTCTAGGGCAGTCACAAGGCCACTTGCGGGAAATTGGATTTCGATTTTTTCATTTCTTTTCACGTGAATATAAGGTTCACGGTTAGAAACGATTAAAACCTCGTCCCCCATCAGTTCACTGTTTAAAATCTCTTTCAGGCTGCGCGCATCCCAACTTGTTTTACTCACATCTCGTGTGCGTCTTTCGGTATCGAGATCTTGAATCAACATCCTCAAGTCTTTCACTATTGGGCTTAGTTCGGCCGACTCTGTTTGAGAATTAGGCCGCATGAGGCCTTCGCCCTTTAAGATAGCTCTCATCCCATTTACCCAACCTCGCCAACTTAGTTGGGCAATAAATACGGTAATTAGGGAGATAACTGCGCCCAATGCAATAAAGAGATAGAAAATATAGGTCTTTGTATCTGAACTACGTTTTTCAAGAAAACTCATATCATGCACCAATACAAGTCGTCCGAACTGGGTTCCAGAGTCCTCTATTGAATGATAGGCGATATGCAGAGGGCCTTTGGGAGAATCTAAAATTTGGGTTAGAGGCTGATTCGATTCTTGCTTGGATTCGCAGTTAATTTCTTTTGGAAAAGTCTGTGTTTTATAAATGAGTTCGTGCTTTAGATCGCAAAAAGCAAGTGCATGGAGGCGTTCGTCTTGAATCGCTCGACCGAAAACTCGTTGAAACTTTGCATCAGTCGGCTTTTCTAGAATAGAAATTATTGAGTCTTGAAGTGTTGAGGCAATCAATTTACCTCTGATATCGACATCGCGAGTGTACCATTTCTTAAAGATAAGTGAATCGGCAAGAGGAATAACAGCGTAAGCGATTATTCCTAAGGCAATAATCAAAGGTATAATAAAACGTAGTGACAATCTCATGATTTACGCAATATACTTTCATATAAAACCAAAGTATACAAAAATGTGTTCTTTGGTCGGTATTGATTAGATTACTAATGGAAGAGTGACACATGTACCCATATGGATTAATAGGAAATTGTCAGGCCTCAGCGCTTGTGAGTGAACTTGGTTCAATTGATTGGCTTTGTTTTCCTAGACCAGATAGCCCGCCAGTTTTTGGAAAACTTTTGGATCCCGACGGGGGATGCTTTTCAATTGATGGAATGGAAAACAGCACCGGAAGTCAAAGCTACTTACCAAACACGAATATTTTGAAAACAGTCATTACTAACCCGGACGGCAGCCAGTTTGAAATAATAGATTTCTGTCCAAGATTTTATCAGCATGGTCGGATCTATCGTCCGAACTCTTTATTTAGAATAGTAAAACCGATTCAAGGAAATCCTTTAATTCGCGTTAAGTGTCGACCGATCGATGGGTGGGCAAAGACTCGTGTGAAACCGATACGAGGCAACAGTCATTTGAGATTCGATTTGCGCGAAGATCACGTTCGATTGCTAACAAACATGCCTTTGACGTATTTATGCGAAGAAACTTATTTCATGTTATCTGAGCCGCTTTATTTTGGTCTTACTTGGAGTTTAGGAATCGAAGACGATATTGTCGACGTGAGTGAGCGATTCCTTGCTCAAACAATTGATTACTGGGATATTTGGGTAAAGCACTGCTCGATCCCTAGTCTGTATCAACAGGAAACAATACGTTCGGCACTGATTCTTAAATTGCATTGCTATGAAGACACGGGTGCAATTTTGGCGGCGCTAACAACAAGTTTGCCAGAAGCACGAGGCGAAGTTAGAAATTGGGACTATAGATTTTGTTGGTTAAGAGATACCTATTACGTTCTTTCTGCATTTCACAATTTGGGTCACTTTGAAGAGATGGAAGGATTTATTAAGTTTATACTTAGTATTGCCGAACGCCACGATCATTCACGAGATAGACTAAGACCAGTTTATCGATTGGATCAGACTCTACCTATTCCGGAAACTATTCATTCTAATTGGTCTGGGTTTTACGGAAGCCAGCCGGTAAGAAGCGATAATCAGGCTGCGGAGCATGTTCAAAATGATGTATACGGTGAAATGATTCTAACATTGGCGCCGATTTTTTTAGATGAAAGATTCCATCATTTAAGAACAAAAGATCACGAACGCCTTTTGGCCCGTTTCGGAAATCTTTGTGCGCAAAATATTTCTAAACCGGATGCTGGGTTGTGGGAAATTAGAGATGGTTGGAGAGAGCATTCATTTTCAAATCTTATGTGTTGGGCAGGTATAGATCGACTTGAAAAAATCCGCGAGCGTGGTTTTTTGAAAACTATTGGATTCGATTTGTCGAGCGCGAAGTTGGCAGCCGAAAATGCAATTCGCTCGGCCGTTGTCGAAAATTCACTTCGTAATGGCCCAAGTGATTCAAGCTTTGATTCTTCGCTCTTGCAGATTTCTAATTTGAGGTTTCCAGATGAGGCCCTTGTTAGGGACACAGTAATGCAAATTCAATCTAATTTGAAGTTGGGTGACGATGATACCTATAGAGATTTTCTATTTCGATACATTCGAAAAGATGATTTCGGTCGACCGCAATCGGCATTTTTAATTTGTTCTTTTTGGTTAATTCAGGCCTTAGCCCGAATTGGTGAGCTAGAGAAGGCGAAGGCGACAATGAAAAATGTAATGCTTTCGGCAAACTCTTTAGGATTATTTTCAGAGCATTTTCTTCCAGGAAGTAAAATGCAGGCGGGAAATTTTCCACAGGCCTATTCTCACGTTGGGCAAATCAACGCTGCATTTGCGATTAGTCCGTCTTGGTCGGACATTTTATGAAGCCTTTTGATATTTTAAAAAATTCCGAAATTGATGTGTTTTTATCTAGGCTTCCGAAACGAATTTCGAATAAAATAAAAGGATTTATTTCAGATCCAGATAATTATCAAACTATTGGGCTAT
>CAZCHT010000112.1:0-14645 GCA_964498705.1 uncultured Bdellovibrio sp.
TTTCGGTCTGTGTTCGGCCCTAGACCACCGGGAATTTAAAGACGCTTATTGAAAATGGGCATACAATATAAGTATGCGTATACTTATATTATTATTACTTTTGAGTCTAAAAAGTTTTGCGTTTTTAACGGAGGTTTCCGTTTCCTACGCGCAGAAAAAAACCTATTTTAATAATCTGAATTACAACAATACCGAATCCACAACAGGATCGGTTTCGTTCTATTTTATGGAAAAAGTGGCGGTAGAGCTGAGCTATACCGATGCTTCGGTACTTCGAGAAGAAACCATCTTCAATGGCACTGGTTTTCAGCAGCAGACATCACTTCAGAAAATGGCAGTGTACGGATCCGATTTAATTTTCATGTTGGCTGATAGAAAAGCGGTGTTTCAGCCCTACGTAAAAGCGGGCGTGGCCCAAATTCAAAAGACTCTAACTACGAAAAATGCAGGTGTGTTTGTCTATGACACCGATCCCATCAATTCCACATCACCAAGTTATGGTGCGGGGATCAAGATTTCTTTGTCCGAAGCGTTTGGTATTAAATTTAGCTATGATGCATGGAGAACTGAATCGAAAGACTCCAATGGAAACAAATCCAATGTTGAGGATACATCCCTGCGCGCTGGTATCACATGGATGCTCTGAAGATACTTCTTGTTCTGGGTATGGCATTTATGACCGCCAGTTGTCAGATAGGCTACCTTGCTAAAAGTGCATACAATCAACTCAGCTTACTGAATCAACGCGTTCCCATCGAAGATGTGCTGAAAGACCCAAAACTTGAACCCGCCGAAAAGCAGAAGCTTATTCTGTCTCAAGACGTCAGACAGTTTGCAGAAGCTAAACTAAAACTCAATGTTAAGAAAAACTATTCTACCTATGTAAAACTAGATCGCCCTTATGTGAGTTATGTAGTTAGCGCTTCGCCAAAATGGAAATTAGAAACTCACCTTTGGGGATTCCCCATTGTTGGCAAAATGCCATACAAAGGATTCTTCGCTGAAAAAGATGCCAAAGAAGAAGCAGAGTCTTTGAAATTAGAGAACTTCGACGTCTATGTTCGCGGTGTATCGGCGTATTCAACTTTGGGTTGGTTTAAAGATCCTCTCCTATCTAGTATGCTACGATACAAAGATCATGATTTGGTTAATACAATTATCCACGAATCTGTCCACGCCACTTTGTTCATCAAAAGCGAAGCGGATTTTAACGAACGTCTAGCCACCTTCCTAGGAAACAAGGGAATGGAACTCTACTACCAGCAAAAAGAAGGCGAAAATTCCGAAACACTAAAACTCGTTCGCAATGAAAACATCGACGAGAAACAATTCTCAGATTTTATCACCGCAGAAATTAAATCCGTGGAAACCTGGTATTCCGAGCAGAAAGAACAAAAGGAAGAACTTCGCCAGTCTCGTTTTCAAGAAATAAAAACTAATTTTGTGGAAAAAGTAAAACCGAAATTGATCACCGATAGCTACTTAAAATTCGATACTATTGATCTAAACAATGCCCGTCTTATCGTGTACAAAACCTACCTCCAAGATATGAGCGACTTTGAAAACTTGTATACCCTATGCGGAAAAGACTTTGAGAAATTTATGAATACAGTTAAGCAACTTGAAAAACACGAAAAGCCTTCGCAAGGATTGAAAGATCTGGTTGCTGAGCTGAAAAAAGGAGCTGCGCAATGAAACCCATAGTTGCTCTATCTTTGCTGTTGATATTTATCCTATCACCTTTAGCCAAGGCTCGTCTCCAGCGCCCTGAAGAAGCAAGCCATAAATTCATACAAGTTAATCAGTACTACCAAGTGAAAAAGACCGGTCACTATAAAAGTGTTTCCGAATTCGAAGTTGAAATTTTAAACGAGACCGGACGGCGTGAATTCGGATTTTATAAATTCACCTATGCTCCTTACCTTTCAAAAATTACTAGCATAGAAGCCTACACCAAAAATGGCGACAGCATTTCTAAAGTCGAAAGCAATTCCATAGAAGACAAACCCTTAGCTTCTAGCAAAGATGGCTTTGACAATGACAATCAGGTCTCGATTGCGTTTCCTAACGTGCAGGTTGGATCGGTATTGTATTTCAAAATGAATATGGAAACCCATACGCTTTCAGTAGATAACTATTTTGGTACAATTGAATACTTCGGCTGGCGTGAAAATTCGATGAAACAAAATCTATACGTAGAAAGTGAAATACCACTCTATTATAATGTAAGCGACACTATCGACTCCCTGGCGGTAGAGGCTAGAAATGAAAAAGGAAAGTTCTTCATCAATGTGAGTCAGAAGAAGCCAATCTATATTAATCCTGTAGAGGAAAAAGATTCTTATCTGACTCGTAGGCTTGTTCCTCACGTAGAAATAGCGACCGAAAAAGTTTGGTCCAAAGAAATGATGAAATCGATAATTGCTAGCCACGAACTCGTATTAAATGAACCCCTACCCGAGTTACACGAAAAAATTTACCAAGACGCCAAGAAACTTAAAAGCGACGAAGATCGAATGGAACTCATCATTGAACGCTTGCAAACTCACATCCGTTACTTAGGGGACTGGCGAAGTGTAAAGGGTGCGATGATTCCTCGTCCACTCGCAGAAATTGCTCGTAGTGGTTACGGCGACTGCAAAGACTACTCTGCCTCGTTGGCAGCAATATTAAGAAAGCTGGGTTACAAGAGCTATGTTGCTTGGGTTTATCGTGGCGACACAATGCAATTTGAAAATCCAAAATTGCCAAGTACCAAGGTTCAAAATCACGCGATCACTTACGTAGAGGTTCAAGGAAAACCTAGATGGCTCGATGCCACCAACAGTATGGTGTATATTAGAGAGCCATTGCCTGATATTTCAGGACGTGCCGCTGTGCTTTTAGACCCGGAGAACCCCGGTGAAAAAGACATTCCTCCCACTGAGTACAAAAAGAATCGCGCGGTTATACAAGTCGAATACGCCGATGTGAAGAAGCCTTATGTGCGAGTTAAAACGAAACTGAATTTATCGGGAGTAGCAGCGACAGAATGGACCGGCGATCAATTGCGGTCGTCTTTAGATTCCCTCCAATTTCGGTTACTGGAATGGACCGCAAGCAATGTAAAAACGGTTACGGATGTAAAATTCACACCCTTTTCCCTGATGTCTCGAATCGCGAGGGACTTAGAATTCAGCTATGAATTTAAAGAAATGAATTCGTTCTATGAATCCAATCAGGGAGTTGGGTTTTTACTTTGGGAAAACCAGGCTCTGTCCCAAATAGCAGATCGGGTTGACAAGCGATTTACTGACCTGGGATTGAACTACCCGCGAGTGTCCGAGTACATCGTTTCGTTCAAAAATACCTCTAGCCAAGGAACAAACAAACTTAGCTGTGCCTTTAAATCGCCTTGGATTGAGTTTGACCGCAAAGTAACTCAAAAATCGAATGCCATTCAAATTAAAGACATGATTACTGTCTTAAAACCGAGAGTTCTACAGGAAGAGTTCGAAAGTCCCGAGATGACTAAGCTGCTTGGGGATATTCGCAAATGCGTGATTCATAAGCTGATCATCCTTAAGTAAATTTTTCCAACCTGTCATTACGTAATACAATTACATCTAACTTCGCGTTATAGGTGACTCCACTTTGGGGTCACTATGAAATATATTTTATTCGCCATTTCGATGTTGGTTATCTTTTTCTTTGGCATTTCAGATGCTTTTGCAAACAACTATTCACCGTTGGTGACTGACACAGTTGTAAAAATTAAAGAAGACGACGACGGCAAAATCATCGTATTAAAAAATGCATCGCAAGTTTTGTATTTAAATAACAAAACGCCAAATTTTGAAGCGGTACTAGCTACGCTTACAAAAAGTCAAAGTCAGAAATCAATTATCAAAATTACCACTGACAACAAACTTAACGTTTTAAAAGCAGAATAGAAATAAGTTTATTTTTAAGATTCTCGGGGGATCAATGTTCGTACGTATTTTCGTCGCTATCACTACATTCAGTTTTTCTTTATTCGCGCAAACGGCTGCTGATTTAAATAACTATTTCTCTTCTTCGGTAGCACCTTCGTATTTGAAAGCAGCCTACCAGGCCAGAAACTTTGAACCCATTTTTTCTCGCGACGGACACTGGTCGATTTCTATCAATGATCTTGAAGCCATCAAACAAGCGATCAAATCCCACGGACTAAGTGGTGGCGACTACAAAATCCAAAACATTATCGAATTAATTCAGCAGAATTCAGCAACAGATTTAAAAACAGAGTTATTTGTTGCCGAAAATCTTGTAAAATCGGTAATTCATACAGTGACTGGCCGAATTGATCCGCGCCAGATCAACGACGATGTTAAGTACGCACCTAAGGATTTCACTCAATGGAATTTATTAGCGACGGTTTCAGCTTCGACGTTTGCCAACCTTTACAACCAAGTCAGTCCGAAAAACAAATTCTATTCAACTTTAAGAAAAATTTTAGTGAGATTAAGTGATATTGAAGATAGAAATCTTTGGACTAATATTGAAACGCCTGCAACAGCGTTACAACTAGGCCAATCTCATCCTTCAATCGCAGCGATTAAAGCTAAACTAAATTTGCTGGGCTATGGAATATCGAATGAAAGCGCGCTATATGATGCTGAGTTTGATGGCGTATTGAAAGCAATCCAACTGGATCTATCGGTTCCGTTCGAAAGAGGTTTAACTAAAGACTCAAAAACATGGCGTTTAATCAATTCAGAAATACGCAGCCGCGTGCGTGAAACTGAACTGAATTTGGAAAAAGTTCGCTGGCTACCGGATGTTTTAGAATCAAGACACGCGATTGCCAATATCGCTAATCAAATGTTCTACGTTCAAGATACTGAAATCAATCCAAACAATTACTTTATGCAGTTCAAAGCTATTGGCGGGCAAACAGGTCGCAGAACTCCACTCATGAGAGATAGAGTTCAATCGGTCATTTTAAATCCAACGTGGACGGCGACGATGAACATTTTCTTTAAAGACAAACTCCCGATCTTGAAGAAAAATCCAGGTTACTTAAAGCTGCACGGTTATAAAATTATCAATTTAAAAACAGACCAAGAAGTCGATCCCGCAACAATTGATTGGGCTAACATTAGCCGTAACAATATTGATTTCCAAATCGTCCAGCAGCCAAGCTACGACAACGCTCTTGGCGTTGTTAAATTCCCAATGACAAATAAATATTCGATTTACCTACACGACACGGGTGATCGCCATTTATTTAAAAATAACTATCGCCTGCTAAGTTCAGGCTGCGTACGATTGGAAAAGCCTTTAGATTTCGCTGAATATCTTTTAAATGGGACCGCTTGGACACGAGCTAAGATCGACGCGACGGTCGCTAAGCCAGGACAGAAAATCGAAAAAGACACTGGTATCCGCTTAAGTAAACCACTTACGGTTTATATTTTGAGTATTACTATTTCTGAGAGCGGAAATAAAATTCAGTTCTTTGACGACTACTATGGTTTGAATAGCGCGCTTTATAAGAAATTAATTGCTCAGGGACTTCTTAAATAGATCTCTTCCAGGCAATCAGGCAGTCAGCCCGGGCAATTGGCAACCTGGCATCGGGCCTTTTCTTACGACCCGTGCTATCGATTAAATTATTTTTCTTCGATGATCTTAGGCGGCGGCAAAACTTTGTCGCCTTTTTTTTCGGTTTGGGACCAGACATTTTTTATCTTCTCTGATAGATCTCTTTTTACTTCTAGGTATTGCCCCAAACGCTTTAAGCCGACGCCTTTGTTCAAACGATCTAATTCTTCCAAAGTAATATTCAGCTGAGCTTTGTGAAGAGCGCGGATTTTATTGAACGCTGATTTCTTGCCCGATTCAGTCGTTTCTTCATTTAGCTTCTTATATAGAGCTTCCATTTCGGCGTTGGATTGCTGTTTTTTTTTGTTTGTGTCTTTGATAATTTCAGAAACTACGGATTCTTCTTTTTGAGTTAGTTTTAGCTCGTCTGAGATTTTCCAGATAAAAAGATCTTCGAATTTTTTGACTTGCCTGTCTACCTCTGCCAGCGCAGAAAAACTAACGTAAAATAAGGCGAGCATGATTTTTATATATGTCATAAAGTAATAAACCCCGATATTACTTCGGGGCTTATTACTATTTTTAGTTTGTTAATTTATTTAAGCAATCTACATTGAATCGATTACATCTTTGGTCAAGTCTATATTTGAATATAGATCATCTCCCATTATGTCTTGAGAGTTATATGAGGACAGAACCGTGCTGTCCAAAACTTCCGGCGCATTTTTCAACAGACCTATTAATTGGTCTTCATTCTTGAACTTCACAACTGCATGATTTTGACTCACTTGAGTATCAATATTCCCTACCATTTTCACACTGATAACAGCGGCTAATGCACTCATCGTCACTAGATACAATCCATTGCGCCAATGACGTTTTAACAAATCTTGAGTTCTTCTGATTGGCGGCGGGGGTGGCTTGATTTCCTTTGTTTCCACTTGCGCCATTATTTTATCATGCAACAGTTGATAATAGTCTTCCGACTCTGGCAACTGCGGTTCGGTCTCAGCGGTCTCTAAACGTTTCAACATTCTTTCTGTCGTTTTTAAATCTGTAGGTAAGCTTCGCGGGTTCATATTATTCAACCTCCACGTATTGTGCGACTTCAGAGTAGAAACCACCAAAAGAATCGGCCACGCTCATATCTGATTTTTGTTCAAAACTATCTTTTAACTTCATCAACGCATGTCTGTAATTAGCTTTCGCTGTGTCGTATGGGCATTCCATAATATCTGCAATCTCCTTGAAGCTTAAATCTTCGTATACACGTAAGATCAAAGCGGTTCGTTGTTTAGTTGGTAACTTATCAATCTCTTCTTGTATTTCTTGTGACAGTGCCGAGTGTACCAGCGATGATTCTGCCACAGCTCCCACCGCCAGCTGTACGGAATCAATATCCGTGGTTGCACGTCTGCGTTCACGTAGTTTGTTCTTCGCCGTATTCACTGCGATTTGGAACAACCAGCTTTTGAAAGAAGATCGTCCTTCAAATGCATTTAGTTTTTCAAAAGCTTTGATAAAGCTTTCTTGAACCACGTCTTCGGCCATATCTAAATCCTTTACAAATCGAAGCGACATACGTAGCAACGATTTTTGGTGCCTTTTTACGATCTCAGAGAAGGCTTTCCGGTTTCCTGTTTTGATCTCCTGTACAAGCTCATTGTCAGTTAAGATTAGTAAATCTTTTCCCATTGTTTAGACCCTCGACTTGGTAATTAGGTTAATTTTTTCTATTTTTTTTCAGTAAAAAATTTTCCTTTTTACTTTTAGTGCCTATTCGCCTTTTTCACTCACCTCATGAAATCAGCGCCTACTCACTCGATCGCGGGAAATAGCCCTCTTATCCAAACCCGCTCTCTGCTTATCTACTAAGCAACGAAAGGGCCAACAAGAAAAGGTCAAATTGACCCCGAATCATAAGTATAACTTTGGATAAACTCTAGACAGTCAAAATCAAGTGCAAATAATACGATTTGGAGAATTTAGAATAAGAATTTCTTATGGCAAATACGAAGCCTCACTAATTCTGAAAAAAATTTTGACAGAGCCAAAATGCATCTAAGGTGCCAGGTCCTAAAAAGTACAAACCTTCTTACTTTGTAAGGGTTTGTACTTTTTAGGACGCAGGCAGCGCGCCCTGGCACCTTAGATGTCGTACTTAGCTCTATATATAGATGTGTTGCTGCCGTAAGATTCATACGAGACCGAAATTTGAGTCCTACGTCCCTGTAAAGCTCATCATTATTCGATCTATTTGATTTGGCCGATTCCCACAATAGTCCTTCATTCCAAAGTGAAATGAATAAAAGTGCTTGGTATCTTTAGGACCTGGCACCTGCTGGGGGCGTCTAGCCGATGGTTACTTTGTTTCGGCCAGTTTGTTTTGACGTGTACAAAGCCTTATCTACGCGGTCGAAAATGAATTGCCATTGGTTGTCGTTGCCTTGTTTAGAGGTTACGCCCACTGAGACCGTTACTGGTATTATTTTACCTTCGAATTTGAATTCATGATTTTGAATGGTCGTACGAATGCGTTCTGCGATTTCCGCGGCTACCTTGTCAGGTGTTCCGCTTAGGATCAATACGAATTCTTCACCACCGTAGCGAGCGAAGAAATCGTTAGAACGGATTAGCTTTGTCGAAACTACGCGAGCCATATCTTTTAGTACGAAGTCACCGCATGGATGGCCATGGCTGTCGTTGATCTTTTTGAAGAAATCGATATCGAACACAATTACGCTTAAGGCTTCGTTCAAAACTTCAGAACGCTTGATTGCCTCAGGGCCCTTTTCAAGCAATGCACCTTTTGAATAAGCACCAGTCAAAGCATCGCGATTCGCTTTTTCAAATAACATTTGTGTCGTTAAGCCTTCAATATTTCCAGTCTCTAGAAATTTGAAAATAACGTTACCTGTTTTTACTTGATCATTGTTTTTCAATTCACACAAAACCATCGGCGGAAGGATTTGTCCATTTACGATTGTTTTGTTCGTTGAACCTAAATCGACTACGTAAACTTTATCGCCTTTGATATCTAATCGTGCATGTGATCGCGACAAACTTTTATCATCGATAAACACATTAGATTCAATCGCACGGCCGATTACAAACGCGTCAGTCAACGCCCACTGTTTTCCCTGATAGCCTGGAGGTCCCATAAGAACAACAAGCATCGGTGGAGCACTATCGGATCTAAGTAGCTCTTTTTTTAAGGTGGTATCCGATGCCACCATCGTTTTTTCGTTTGTATCGTCTTTTCCTGACATATAAAAATAATATCCCTAAAACATGTAAGCTACAAATATATTTGAAAAACTGAGACCAGTAGCCACCGATGGACACAACTAACTAATAACGACATCTTCTTCGATTCGATAGTAACCACGCCATTCTTTTAGTCTGGCTCTTGGTCGTGACTCGTCTGTTGGGTATTCGATTAGAACATAAGTAAGTTTAGATACTTTACCTAATGAGGAAATATCAAGAGACGTAATTTCTGTCCACGTTCCCACATTGAAAAACTCTTTATCCATTTCCCATTGGCGATACTTGTAACCTTGGGATTGGCCAAAGATAACCGTATGAATTCGATCGTTATTTAGCAAGCGACGTGCTGATAAAGACAAATCGGGAAATAGTGCACTCTGTATCAACATCTTAGACAGCGTTTTAAGCGAAAAATTCTTTCTTGGATTATTTTTAAAGAAGAAATTAGAAACAATAAATTTTACCGTAGCGATAATTGAAGAAATAAACAGTTTTGTATGATTGAACATGGTCCAGGTCACAAGCTTTTTAAACGGACGAACTTTATCAATAAACGGATATTTCATTTTAACTTTTAGTACTAGCTCGATAAAGAAATGGCTTCCAATAGGTAAATTTAATATAGGCTCAGGTAAATTCTTTTTGAGGAAAAATTTCTTGGGATCCACACGGTTAATAGCATCATACATGTGCCCATGCTCGATATGAAAACCATCAAAGTAATGCATGATATTTTTAAAGCGAATCGGAAAGCCAATAACCTGATTTAAGTACAACTTACAGCTAGGCCATAACATCGCCTGATCCTGGTTACCAATTATATAAGTAATTTGCTTGTTTTCTTTGGCCGCAAACGACGCCAAAGCATCGAACACGTTTTTGTGCCCTTTAACTACTTTTTTAAGCAGCTCTAGGGACACAGATTCAGTCAATACGGATAAGAAGTGGCCCTTGTAATCGACTTGCAGGAAATTTATAAAATCGCCGTTTATAATCAATTCAACTTCGTAGTCTTTATAAATGCCGCTCGAGTAGTAATTCATGTACTCTACGAATTTTTCATTGAAATAAAATTCTTCCAAAGGATTCATCCCGCCGTTCTCAAGAAATCGACCTTTACCCAAATGAAGGTTACTAATCACCAATTTGATTTTTTTGGGAGCTTCTTTTTTTACTTCGATTTCTTCGACGTTCATTTTTAGTTAGCTTTTTTTATTGGCGTTGCGGTATCCGATTTGTCTTCGATATGCGAAAGCGCAATACGAAGTGCTCTTACAGTCATTTTAATCTGACTTTGCGTGTTTTCTAAACTTTTATTTAATTCTTGGACTTTCTCACGGTAATTATCGATTTCGCTCTTAGCTTGATCGTTCTTACGTTGTAAGTCCAACAATAACTCGTCTTTAGACTTAGCAATGGCCTGCTTTTCGGCTTTTACCAATTCTAGACGATTTTCAAGTTCACGCTCACGGATACGGATTTTCTTGAAATCCGTTTTGATACGCAATTCTAACTCATCCACTTTCATTTTCAATTTCTGATTATCAGATTCTTTAAAAGAAAGATTTCCTTTAACGATAGCTAACTCATTTTTGAAATCAATTTTACTTTCGCTTAACTCTTTTTCGATACCAGAAATACGCAGAGTGTACTCTTCAGCTTTAGTGCGCATGATTTCTGATGCCGTTAAGATTTCGTCGTTTTCTTGACGAAGGCGCTCGATCTCTTTCTCTAAATCTAAAATTCGATTTTGAGCCATTCTCAAATTTTCAGCTTGAGCTAAACTGGCATCAATAGACACCTGACTTGAGTTCACTTTTGGTGGCTTTTGTGTCACGAGCATAATACGCTCGTCTGGCATCATATCAGGATCTAATCGCGATGTAGCCGATGTTTTGTGCGGCGACTCTGACGAATCAGACTGATTTTTCATTTTGTTTTGTTTATTCGCAAACTGGGTCACGGCCACTGTTCTGTCCGCATCCGCTGCTACTGAACCCAATCCTAAAATTTGAGGAATGTCGATTCCGTCCATGCTTGAAAGAGGCACAGTCGCATCATTCACGACTTCAGGCTTTTCTAATTTTATTTCACGCATGACCTCAGTGGCTTGATTCAGCCCTTGAAGAAAACGACTATCGGCCTTTTCAGATCTACTTCCTTCGTACTGTTGACCGGATTTGCCATCGTAAGTTGATTTACCACCACCACTATCAGAACTAGTATTTACAGTTCCTGACTTATGAACTGGCGATAAGTGCGCGTTGATTTGATCAAGAAAATCACTTGAAGCTTCTTGGCCTTTGTAGGTTGTCTTTTTCTTTTCTAAGTTTTTAAATTCGTCGGACTCGCTAAGCTCAGCAAAGTTGACGCCTTTGTTAGCCATCTTTTCAGCTTGTTCCCAGAAATCATCAGAAGAACTGTCTGATGAGCTACTACTAAGCCCAACACTCATACCTGATTGTTCAGATTCAAAACCCGGCATCAAGAAATCGGCAGAAACTTCTGGTTCATTTTTTTTCTTTTTATCTGAATCACTTGCACTACCATAGAATGTCGGCTCGATTTCATCTTTATCATCTGAATCGAGACCAAGTTGATCCACGTCCTCAAGCAAGGAGCTTAGTAGATCATCTGCTGCCGAATTTTTCTTATTCGAATTTTTCTTTAACATTCTAACTATTTATCGGCCGTTTTGGTGAGGACTTAAAGAAAGCCCGTCTCTAAAACAAAAATTTATTGCACTAGTCAAAGTGTCTAACTAATTGACACTTTTTCGCCAGCAGTTCCCTCTAAAATTGATTAGAGTAATCTTTCGCAGGGAAGAAATGAACTTTTCGGTCAGTGCCCAAAAAAGTAACTGCGACAGAAAATACACGTCTAGGTCTTTTATATGGACCTTTGGCGGGAACGGAAAATGCAAAATCAGCTGTAGAACTAATTATATCCGTTTCTTAAAGAAGGTTGTTGTGAATAAAAAGAGTTTGGTTTTTAAGCGCTCGGTCTCTAGTTTTATCTGTCTTACGTTGATTGCCTCATCGAGCACCTTGGCTGCTCCAGCGATACCTGAAAAAGGACTCCGCGATGTTAGTCCAAAAATGGTAGACGCTCCTAACTCGATCGGGTACCAAAAACCAGAAAACTTTTTTGAACCTAGTGCCGACGGTGCAAAATATATCCCTGAAAACTATATCGAGTTAACAACTCAACGAGCCGAGTGGATCCATGATGAAGCCAACATCGTAAAGCGTGTTGAAGCCGATAAGTTAAGAAAAGATTTAATTACAATTGCAGTCATCGACCAAGGAGTCGACCTTGGAAACAAGAATATTCGCGACAGAGTTGCTTTTGATGTAGTAAATGGACGTATTGTCGGCGCTGGTATTGATTTCATTGGCGCGGATAGATTTGCATCAGCTGTTCTTTTAGATCCATGGATTTACGCTATTGGCGCCAAGGGAATAAATGAAGCGGGCCAAATCCAAGGCGCTCGCGGGGTTCGTCAAGATAATCAAAAGAAAAATCCTAAAGACCAACCGCTTTACATTTTAGAAAACCAAAACGATATTTTAGTTCAGCAACTGATGGAACGAATTCGTTCAAATCCAAAACTTAGCTCAACATTTTTCTCAAAGCTTAATACTAAAAATACGAATATCATTGGATTGCTCAGACTACTTAATTTTGAGGCGAACGCAGACTTTATTGCAAAGTTAACAGCGGCAGATGCGTTAATTAAACCCAAAATGAATCCTGCGATTTGGGCTAAAGAACCGGAACTTAAAGTTACCCATGATTTCGCAAACTCTTCTTGGCTAATGGACAAAAATACAGGTCTTCCTGATTTTTTCTCGCGTGTTACATTAGAAACTCTGGATGGTTTAGACACACTTCTTAGCGAAATGAAAGCTATCTATACTCCGGAAAACAAAGATTTTTCGAACTTCTTCAAAAATGTTGATCTCGTAAGTACTTATTTCAAGATTCATCATTTCTCGCCAGGTGCAAATAAAATGCAACTGATGAACTATTCATTTGCTAAATTGAGCGAGCAAATCGCAATTAAAAAGCAAGGCTCAATGGCAACCGATAATTCCTATAATTTGCTGTTAGAACTGCGGGCGCAAAAAATTAGAAATCCAAAGGCTGACTGGACCGTACTAGTTGAAAATGCCCTTATGGTTTACAGGAAAGTCTTTGTTGGAATGGCTCAACACCCTGATAGCCAGCGTGAATTCAGTGAAGTTTCCGCTTTCGTTAGTGCCTTTCGAAGTGCAGATGAAGTTGAGAAATTCTTATTAGAGCGTAATAAAGATTTTAGCTACGATAAGCATGTCGACAGTCTAAACGAGAAAGGAATCTGGGCTTGGGTAAAAGGAATAAGCTCTGAAATACGAAGACGTTCTATCAGAGCGTTGCATCCCTTACTACATAGGGAAAGTGTCGATTCGGATCATGGTACTCATGTTTCGGGAACAGCTATCCCCTATATGGGCGACAGATATCGAATTCTACCTTTCCGTGTAAATTTGGGATTAGTACGAGCGAATAAAAATATCCAACAAGAAATGGTTGAAAAAAATCTTAAAGCGCTTGAAGTGTGGTTTAAAAAGCCAGTTGTCGCACGCGCCGTTAAAGCTCAACTAACTAAAATAGGTGTGGATTTTTTAAGTAAAATCGATGTTGAAACCGCAGCTGGTGCTGAACAACTTGCAAAATTTATGGTCCAACAATACAGAGGCAATTTAAAAGCTGATGTGTCTGGTAGCGGAATCGTTGGCCAGGTGTTACATTGGGAGATTTCTAGCGCCATTGAAGAAATCGCTAAAAAGAAAGTTACAATTGCCAACCTTTCTCTTGGGGGAATTGGCCAGCAACCAGAACTTAGACCGACTATGGATACCGTTGGAGAAAAATTTGCTAATCAATTGGATTTCATTTTTATGGAATTCCAAAAATATACGATTGCCGAAGCTGTTGTTACCAAGGGCAAAAACACTCTATTCTTCATGGCCGCTGGAAACAGCAATAACTTCGCTGATGCGGACATCCGATCAAACTACCCAGCCGACCTACGCTCGAAATGGCTGAATGAACATGCCAAGGCTGGAGACTTCGTTCCCGGTGAAAAAACAGATAACGTTGCCATCGTGATGAGTTTGAATGAAAATGGAAAACTATCAAATTTCACTAATACCATTTTTACAAACAAAGCAATTTTTGCGATTCGCGGTGAAGATGTTTTGTCTCAAACTTTCAGATACAATCTTGGCGGTGCAATAAATACCGTTGCAACGAAAGCTCCGTGGTTATCCAATGCGATGAGTATGCTCTCAACACTTGATCCAGAAGATGGACGTCTTGACGACATTAAGAACGTTTTCAGCTTAACAACAGAAGACATTTTGCAAAACCGAGGAATAATTATCCAAGCTATCCGAGCCGAGATGTTACATTTAGGTCTAAAAGGAAATGATGGAACATTAAGAATGGACGGAACATCAATGGCTTCTCCAAGATCGGCCTCGACAACAGGTGAACATGAGTTGGAACATAGATCGACGGCATTGAATGGCGCGGCTATAAGCGAAGCAGAAGCCTATGGAAAAGAAGGCTTTCTTCCTTCAGATATCATTAAGCGAATGCAGTCGGCCGGAAAATGGACTCTCATCGGTGAAGCAGTGCTTGATGCCAGCAAAATTAAATACACTACTTTAAAAGAATTTGAAAAAGAATCTCCACAGTCTAAGAAAAACAAAGCTTTAGAGGGCGAACTAGACACTATTCAGAAATCAAACATCCTCTGCCTC
>CAZCHT010000113.1:0-14583 GCA_964498705.1 uncultured Bdellovibrio sp.
TTTTTTTTTTTCTTTTTCTGATCGTATAGCCGATATTAGATTCTGTAAATAGAAAGCCTAATCTAGAACGTGGCGTCTTGTTTTCCAAACTTATATTCATTAAATTATCCCAAGGGAGTTCGTAACATGAAAAAACAAAAAAAAGTCGATCGATGTGAATGGGCAAACAGTTCAGAAATGATGGCCAACTATCATGACACCGAGTGGGGATTGCCTACTCATAGTGATCGTCAACATTACGAATTCCTGATCCTAGAGGGCGCACAAGCCGGTTTGAGTTGGGCGACTATTCTAAAACGCCGCAAAGGCTATGAAAAAGCGTTTGCCAAGTTTGATCCAAAAAAAGTGGCTAAGTACACAAAGGCTAAAATCAATTCATTGCTTAAAGATGAAGGCATCATTCGCAATCGTCTGAAAGTAGAATCGGCAGTTCACAATGCTAAATTGTTTTTAGATATTCAAAAAGAGTTCGGAAGTTTTGATAAATATGCATGGCAATTTGTGGGCGGAAAACAAATTAACAGAAAACGAAAGGGCATGAGTGACCTCCAAGCTACGTCACCCGAATCAGATGCGTTTTCAAAAGATCTCAAAAAACGCGGATTCAAGTTTGTTGGCTCGACCGTGATTTACGCTCACATGCAGGCGGTCGGGATGATCAACGACCACACGATAAAGTGCTTCCGTCATAAAGATTGTTAAAGCTAATTTATTGCTGACAGTCGAAAACTAGATTGTTAATACTAGCAGATGACGTCAACAATAGACCTTTGGATCGAATACATTTTACGTTTTTCACACTTAGTGGCCGGTATATCTTGGATCGGTAGTTCTTTTTATTTCATCTGGCTTGATAGCAGTTTTATGCCACCAGAAAAACCACGCCACAACGTGGAAGGCGAAGTCTACATGGTTCATGGAGGCTTTTATTACCAAGTGGATAAACGTAAAATTTATCCCGGAGAAATTCCAAAAACTCTTCATTGGTTCAAATGGGAAGCCACTTTAACGTGGATTACCGGTTTTTTCTTATTCGCGTTTTTGTATTATTTAAAAGGTGCAACATTGTTAATTAATCCTCAAGCTTTGGATTTAACTCAGTGGCAGGCCATTGGTTTAAGTCTTGGATTAATCATCGGATCATGGTTTGTGTATGATTTAATTTGGAATGCGAATCTAATCAAAATAAAAGCGATCAGCATTTTTCTGTCGCTCTGTTATTTCGTATCCATGATTTATGGTCTGACACGTATTTTTAGCGGTCGGGGCGCCTTCATATTGATGGGCGTGATTATGGGCAGTTTGATGTTACTCAATGTTTGGGTTCGCATTCTGCCGGGGCAAGCGAAAATGTTGAAAGAAGCTCTAGCAGGTCAAGTTCCCGATTATTCAGTTAGCTTGAAATCTAAAGTTCGCTCGGTCCATAACACTTATTTTATTTTTCCTGTGTTATTCATCATGCTCAGCAATCACTACCCCGGTATTTATGGACATCCGTACAATTGGATTTTGTTAATTATCCTAAGCGTTTCCGGCGCGATGGTACGTCATACAATGGTAACCAAAAATACTAAAGAACGCTGGTTATTAATTCCTGCTGCCATCGGTATGATGGCTTTAGTTTTTGTGAGCTCGGTTCAAGTAAAATCAAATGCGAATTCAGAAATGCCGCCACCATCGCAAGTTGATTTCGCTTATATACGAACGATCGTTGAAGCACGTTGCCAGCGTTGTCACAGTACTCACAACACAGATGAAAATTTTAAGGTTCCACCAAAAGACATGGTTTTAGAAACCGAAGACCAAATTAAAAAACACAAAGATCTAATCATCAAACAAGTAGAAAACAAAGTGATGCCTCTAGCGAATCTAACTTTGATGACTGATGTTGAGCGCGAAGTATTGGTAAATTGGCTGAAGACTCAGTAAACCATTACCCGGTGGATTCCGCCATCGGGGAATACTTTCACTTTGATTTGCTCTATGACTTCGGCATTGGAAATTTTAAATTCTTTTTTATTTCCAGCAAACGCCTTCACCGTTGTTTTCGGTGCTAGTTCTATCCACTTTCCATCTTTCAATCCCTCAAGGCTGATGGCTGAAGGATTGTTGTTCACAAAGTATTTAAAATCTAAAACCACGTTTTTTACCGGTGTCGGTTTTCCTAATTTTAAAACAAGTTCTTCAAAATGACCGGGTTTACGACTGCGTGCGGATTCGAAACCATCAAACATGTGGATAGGTGGAAATGGTGAAATCACTTGATCAGCGGGCCCGTAATGCTGATTGCTGACGCTGACTAACCTGCCGCCGAATGCTGACGATGTCATGTTGATTGGCCGTTGCTTCATCGATAGGCGCTGGGTGTTCTTTTCCGTTTCTTGTGCTGACGCCACATAGGGAATTGTTAGCGGTTTATGCGATTTCGGAATGACTTCTGAAAAGCATGTAGACGTTGCCTGGTCGAAATTTTTATAATTTTCGGCCTCATCGGCGGGAAGTTCAGAATATAATCCTAGGCGAGACAACCCGCCGTCAGGAAATACAAGAACTCTTATTTTCCTATATGGTTTCTCGCTCAGTGAAGATGCTTGTTTAACCTTAACAACGCCATGACCAACAAGGTTTTTCTTTGGTAAAAGAAGGTCCCAATTTTTTTTGTCATCATCATAGCCGTAAATTTCGATAGCTTCGACCTGGTTGCCGTCGTGATATTTAGTCGATACCTGGATATAGCGAATTGGACCTGGTTTTTTCATTTCAAATTCTAGAGTGTGTCGATCACTTGGATTGTGTCGAACAGATTCCCAGCTATCCATGACTTTTCCTTGAGCACAAAATAATTGCGGATCAAATATAGGTTCAAATGAACTCACTAAATTATCTGCCTGTGCAAACCGCTCGTCAGTGACGGACAGAATTTCCGCACCTACAGCTAAATTGTATTTAGCGAGTGGATCGGCTGGGCCAGTCTCAACGATTGGGTCTGGACGGCATGGTTCAAAGGCATCAAAAATCAAAGTTTTGTAACCGCGATTTACGATTTGTTCTTGTGTGAATTTCTTTGGATCAAATTCTGTGTGGAATTTGTCATACGAAATTCCTCTTAAATTTAGAGTTTTAATTAATTCCTGCGCGACTTCGGCAATGAATGGCACAGCACCATTATCACCATTTGCAAAAATCACAAACCCCAGGCCTTGATCAGGGCCAGCATAACAATGCATGAACAATGCTCGGAAACCTTCGTTAGCCCCTTGATGAATAACGATTTTATTTTCACCGGCTTCCGCGATAAAAATTCCAAGGCCCATCAAAGCGCCCATGAATTCCATACTGCCTTTATCACGGCCATGTAGCATGAGGGCCGCAGTATCATGAGAAATTGATCCTGAACCTTGCAGATTATGATAAGCGCGAGTTAAGTGAACCAGAAATTGCGCCATATCTGTAGACGACCCTAATCCTCCAGCCGCAAAGGCAGGGAATTGTAAACGTGTTCCGGGAACTTCTTTCAGCCCATCGAAATAGCCGCACGCATAGTTTTTTCCGGGGATGTTTTTTAAATTGAACGTTAGGTTTTTAAGGCCCATCTCGGCAAAAAAGTGATACGAAATTTCTTGGATTGTCTTTTTAGTGATCGACTCAATTAGATGTTCTAAAACTAAAAAGCCGCCGCCAGAATAACTAAATTTTTCCCCAGGCGTGTTCAGTACCTTAACATCTTTTAAAAGATCCGCCCATGATGGCATTGGTTTACTTAGCGGATGACCTTGCACATAGTGACCGTTAAGTGCCGTATGATTTAATAAATGCTCAAGCCGTACAGAATTATCACTGAGTCTGAATGGTGAACTTGTTTTTTCAAATAATGAATTTACTGGCATATCTAGCTCAATATTGTTCTTTTTAAAGAACTCTAAGCAATAGGCACTCGCCAGCGGTTTACTTAACGAGGCAATTTCAAACATCGTATCGGCTTGAACGTGACCTTCGCCACGACGACGCTCTCCAAAGCTCAGTGTTTGAGTTTGTTCAAAAGCATTGATGGAAACACTGGCGCCGACGATTCTATATTTTTCCAATAAATCGGTGATCTTTGCACGAACATCGTCCAGTGGACGTTCAATCATGCGCTTGCGGGTGATTTCCCACAGGGCTTCACGCGCGGCACTTAGCTCATCGTTAAACGGGCGCGTGCTGCGGGTTTTAAGTGCCAATAGAATTTCATCTGCAGTTTTATCTTTGGCAGAGATTAAAAATTTGAACCCAAATTTCTTTAGGTACGCCTCACCAAGGGATAGTAGTTCCTGGCGCTGAGATTCGCCGCCAGTTAACACTTTCTTTTGTTCTGAAGCGGCCTGGGCATCTAAAGTCTTTTTAGCTTCGCCGATATTGCCGTGAAAATAGGCGGCATCAATGACATCTTGTTTGTTAAAAGAAAGAATCAAAGACTTAGCGTGTTTTGTGTTCATTACAAACCCGCTAGCCATGGATTTTGCAAATTGCAAATTTCCACACTGCTCAAAATAATAATTCAAGCGCTCGATATAGGCATCTAGCTTGTATTTACCTGGCATCAGTTCTTGCGACTTCGACCAAGGGTTTTGAGCCTCTCGAATTTCATTGATAGTAAATGGTAATAGAAGTTCTGTGGCAAACTCAGCCGGCTTTGTGTCCGTCATCAATTGCAACATCAGTCTCATGGCGATCGGATACCAGCGCGCGGTCGATTCTGTGTATTTCACTTGGACGATTTTATCTGGGTTGGATAAATCTTTTCGGATAAAATGCATTTCTTCGTGAACAATTTTTATAAATTCAGCTTTATCAAATCGCCCATGATATAGCTCATGCCAAACTTCCCAGCGGGAACGCTCTGCCGTCGCGAGATCATCCATCACTCGAACGGAAACGCCGTTCACGTGCGCTGGAAGGGCTACGCAGCCGTTACCACTGAGCCAGTCTGTGATGTATTGTAGTGATTGAAAAACGTTATAGCGAATTTCATTCGGATGGTTATTAGCGATAAAATCAGATTCTTTAATATCGGCTACGATGAGCGAGCGAATATAATTTTCATCATTTTCTGGCAAGCCATCGATATCAGGACCATGAATGAAATCTAAAATTTGCTTGTGATAGGAAGGTTGTAATAATTGTTTTACGAGTTCATCGAGTCCGGCACTGTTGCCGTCTTTATGCAGATGCCAGCCTTCAACGAGTGCCAAACCCAAACGAACAAAATCGGGATGGGCCACCCAGAAACCAGAAAGATCGCGTTTCATTTGCGTAACAACGTCTTTGATAAAACCTAGCAACGTCATTTGAAACGAAGGCGATTGTGGGTCTGAATCTAGAGGCAGAATGCCATACATGCCGCCAACTTTTACGCCGCCGCGATCGCCAACTACGTTAGCTAGCAAGTGATGCGAAGCCTTGATGTATTTGATCACGATATTAGGATCTGCTTTTACAGGAATGCGGTAATGTGAATCTTCTTTAAAAATTCGTGCTGTTGACGCCAAGAAGTCATGCCAGCCCAAGGAAGCACCGACAAAGTAGGGGTGAAGCGCATCGATGATTTCGTTCACGCGCAACATTGCGCGCGGATTCTCTAGCACAATCATCAATCGCACCGAACCTAGCTTGTAAGTAGGAAATTGGGATTGAATCATTTTCTCGGCCGTAGCAATCATTTTCGCTAAATACGCGGCCTCTTCTTCATTTTCTAGTTTAGGTACGTAAAAACATAAAGCTTCTGGTTGATTCCAGTTTTTATGCAGATGCAAAGCAAAGTCGTACATATGTAGTGGAATTGGATTATCATTTTGAAATAAAAAAGTACACGGCAGTGCAAGTCCGGGAAAGCGTTTTATAGGTAGAGCCAGATGGTCTTTTTCAAGTTCGTAATTTTTGCCTTCACCACTGACTTTTAAAGTACCTTGAAAACACGCAGTAAGATTAACAGCAGCATCAATTAAATCACTGCGCATCGGAGTTTTTGAATCCTCGTCGTCAGCGCCCCATTTAGGATTGTACTTTTGAGTCTTTAGTAGTTCTTCAACAATTTTCGGTTCATCCTTAATTTTGCGGTGATAGGAATTCATCGCGTTGATCGCAAGTTTCGCGCTGTCTGGCGGGCCAAACAAAGTCACATGAGGGCCTTGCAGATAGGGCGGAATCGCGGCAATTGCAGATCCATTGGCGCGCATAAAATTTGCATTCTTGGCGCCTAAAACGATACGACCTTGATGATCTTCAAGACCAATAATTGTTTTGTAATCGCTATCTGTGATTTCACGCTCAAGTGACGTATTGAAATCAGAACAGGCTTTCGTGCGCTCATCGATAAATTTTCTGTCGATGCGGCGTTGTTGAAGCACTTTTTTCAAATCGTTCTTAGAAGCCAAATATAAATCGGACAGAAATTTCAAAGAGATTTGGTTTTCTAAACCACCACCGGTGCCAACTTCGAGCATGCCATCAACACCAGTTACTGATTTCGCAGTTTTCAATATGTGTCGAGCCAGTGGAGCCGAGATATAGTCGTGATAGTAATCAATTTCAAAAAAGGGTTTCATGTGTTAGCTGCCTCGATACGTGCTGTAACCATAAGGGCTCAGTAATAACGGAACGTGATATTTTCGGCTAACATCCGTGATGTTAAAAGCAACGGGTACGGCTAAAAAGAATGGATTCAAATTTTGATTCTTAAAATAGTTTTCAATTTCAAACGTGAGTCTGTATTGTCCGTTTTCATAGGGACATTCAAAATTGATACGGCCGTCAGCATTTGTTTTATCTTGTTTCACTTGTGACCATAAAGTTCCTGTTAGTTTTTCCAAAATCACAGTTACGTCTTTAGCTGGCATTCCTAAATTGATATCTAAAATATGAGTGCTAATCATTCTATGATCCTTTGCTGTCAGAAAGTTTCGATTTATACGATAGTATCTGAGCGGCGATACTAATGGCAATTTCGGGCGGCGTGTTGTCGCCGAAATCTAGTCCAATCGGGCAATGCAACTGCTGAATGGCGTCTTCAGAAACTCCGAGCTTGCGAAGTTCACCTTTTATTTTCTCGCCCTTCATTTTAGATCCAATGACTCCAAGAAATGAAAAACGTTGATGTTGTTTAAGAGCTTCTTCTAAAACAGGAACATCGGCGGCATGACCTTGAGTCAATGACATCAAGTACGTTCCATCTGGTAATCCGTCTACATGGCTTGCCATATTTTCTGTATGCACTTTTTTAATATTGAAAGAATCCGGAAGTTTATCCACCCATTCTTTGCGATTATCAAAAACCTGCAGTTGACATGACCATGTTTGCATCACTCGGCACAGCTCTTGAGACACATGACCCGCGCCAAATATTGCGACTGACCATGTGCTGAAATACTGCGTATCAAAAAATACGCTGACCTCTCCGCCGCAGGTCATGCCAATATCAGATTGTAAGTTGTAAGTTCCCAAGAATGAAGGGGACTTAGATTGAAGCATTTCCATCGCGTGTTTGATGCAAAATCCTTCGATCTTGCCACCGCCGACAGTTCCGTAACGTAATCCGTCGATGGTAACTAACATCTTAGCGCCAACTTCTTGTGGCGCGCTGCCTCGGACGTTCACTAACGTTACGATCACGTGATCGGTATGACTGCGTGAAACATCGCTCAGATGTTCAAGCCAAACTGTCATGGCGTTAGCTCTTTCATTTTCATGTAGATTTGCTCTTGAGTGGCTGGAATTTTTAACTTCACAGGCTTATCGAGTTTCGCTGCAGCCGAATTCGGCTTGTAATAGCTCAATGCATTTTTCACTGCCGACCAAACTGATATCGCCAGCAATAATGGCGGTTCGCCCACCGCTTTACTAGCGCGAACGTTACGAGTATTAATTTGATTATCAATTAGGTGGCACTTAAATACACGCGGGATATCTTGAACACTGGGAATTTTATACGTACTTGGTGTGTTCGTTAATAAGCGTCCGTTTTTATAGAATAGATTTTCAGTTGTAACCCACCCCATACCTTGAACAAACGCACCAGTTACCTGACCATGATCAATCGCTTCGTTGATTGGCCGGCCTAGATCCATAAGGATTTCAGTGCGTAAGACTTTAAGCTCTCCAGTCCAACGATCGATGGACACTTCACTAGCGGCTACACCGTTAGTGAAATAAAAGAACGGGCTGCCTTGGCCAGTTTCTTTATTATAGAAAATGCCTGGGTATTTGAAATAACCTTGTTGGGTCAACGACTGGCGATTTAAATACGCTTCTAAAACTAGCTCACTAAATTTAATCGTATCTTTTGGATTAGATTTATCAAAGACCAAACCATTTTGAAATTCGATCGTCTGCCAATCATGGACCGTTTCAGTTTGAATTTCTGGTGCGGTTCCGGCCCCTGCCGTAGGCTTGCCACGCCATTCTTTTGGACGAGATAGCACCGCTTTAGCCACCTTAGCTATCCGTTCTCGAATAGCTTGAGCCGCCGTCAAAGCTGCCTGGCAGTTGATATCACTGCCACTAGACGCGGCCGTTGCCGATGTATTTGGAATTTTCTCAGTAGATGTTGTCATGACTTTAACATCTTCTATAGGAATCGAAAAACATTCCGCTACGACTTGCGCGATTTTAATATTCACGCCCTGGCCCATTTCTGTGGCACCTGTAGACACTTGAATGGACCCATCCATATGGACGTTCACCAAAGCACTTCCTTGATTTAAAAATCGGGTAGTAAATGAAATACCAAATTTCACAGCGGTTAAAGATAAACCCCGATAGGTCGAATGATTACCAGAATTGTGAGTTTCAATATCTTTACGCCATTGTTTGTACTGAGTTTGTTTTTCAATATCTGCAAACAGTTGGGGCAAGACATTATCTTCAATTTTCTGACCATAGGGAGTCGTTTGATCTTTTTGGTAGGTATTGATTTTTCTAATTTCTAAAGAATCTTTTTTCAGAAAGACAGCGATGTCTTCAATAATAGATTCAATTGTTGCCACACCCTTAGGACCACCGAACCCGCGAAAGGCTGTGTTAGGCGGTGTATGTGTTTTGCAAACCTGTCCCGAGACTTTAAAATTAGGAATAAAGTAAGCGTTGTCCAAATGTAACATCGCTCGTTCCATGATAGCTGTCGATAAGTCCGCGTAAGCGCCGCCGTCAGAAAATAACTCTGCTTTAAGTGCTGTAATTTTTCCCGAGTTATCAAAGGCCACCTCAAAGAAATTTTTAAACGGATTTCGTTTTCCGGTCATGATCATGTCATCATCTTTAGTAAGAATGACACGCGCCGGACGTTTCAATTTTTGTGCGACCAATGCAGCAAACACGGCAAACGGAGCCGCCTGAGATTCTTTGCCACCAAACGCGCCGCCCATGCGCTTAACAACGCAGACGACTTGGTGATGACGTAGTCCCAAAGCTTCGGCCACCAAGTGCTGAACTTCAGTGGGATGCTGAGACGAGGAATGAATTTCAATTTGATCGTCTTCCTTAGGGTAGGCAATCGAGGCTTGAGATTCTAAATAGAAATGTTCTTGGCCGGCAATTTCAATATCGCCCTTAAGCGTGTGAACTGCTGACTTCAAAGCATCATCAACGTCACCACGCTGAATCGTCCGCAATGGACCTATAAAAAACTTCGAATCGATCGCTTTTTGTAAATCTAATGTAGGTTCTAGTTCTTCAATCTCTAATTTAATTTTGGATTTAGCCGTATGAAACACATCACGTTTTGTGGCTGCAATGACAGCGATAGGTTCGCCAACAAATTGAACGCGATCTTCTGCCAAAAATACTTGGTCATGAAAAATTGATCCCCATAAATTATGCTTTAAGTCTTTATGAGTATACACAGCCAATATTTCTGGCATAGCTAGACAGGCACTGATATCAAGATTCTTAATTTTGCCATGAGCAATTGGGCTATAGAATACGTCGACAAATACCTCGCCTTGGACGAGCGGGCGATCATCGATGTATTCAGCATCTCCAGTAACGTAGCTTCTTCCGGAATCGTGGTAAGCCGACTTGCTCATAATTAGAAATTCTCCTGCACGAAGCGTTCGAATAAATCTAAACAGATTTGTGATCTAAACTCGGCTGAGCCACGCATATCAGAAATAGGCGTGATCGTGGCCGCTATCATTTGCTTAGCTTTTTCAGCCAAAGCTGAGGTCATTTCCTGACCCTCTAAAGCTTTTTCTACATCAAATAATCTAAGTGCTTTGGGGCCAACGCCGCCATAGGCAATTTTAGCTTTTTCAATTTTCTTATTTTGAGTTTGAAAAATAAAACTTGAATTCACGCACGAGATATCTAAATCACGTCGTTGAGAAACTTTAAACAATCCAATTTTGTTAGAACTGACGTTTGGAATTTTAAAACGAATGCCGGTAATAAATTCGTCGTCTTTTAAATCAAAGCTTTTATAGCCTTTGATAAACTCAGTCAACGCAACTGAGCGCGCGCCCGAAGAGCCAAATAATTCAACGATCGCATCTGTTGTTAACAAATAAGGTGTTGTATCGGCAATGGGCGATCCGTTGGCAAGGTTTCCAATCAGGGTTGCCGCATTCTTAATTTGAGGCGAGGCGAAGATATTTAAAAACTC
The DNA here is from genome assembly GCA_964498705.1 of uncultured Bdellovibrio sp. Taxonomy (GTDB): domain Bacteria; phylum Bdellovibrionota; class Bdellovibrionia; order Bdellovibrionales; family Bdellovibrionaceae; genus UBA2316. The sequence continues at coordinate 10,634 of CAZCHT010000113.1, forward strand.
TGCAAACTTTGGACTCTTGTCCTCAAGAAATTTTTGAAGTGTGTTTAAATTCACGCGCGCGCCCACGACAATTTGATCGCCATCGTGTTTAAGTGAATACATTTCAGGAATCAAATGTAGGCTCATCAAATTAACACCGGGGTTTTTACCTTTATTAATTTGAACGCCGATATCGGTCGCTCCAGAAAACAAGCGGACGTTAGGATGTTTCTTCTTATACTCAGCCGCTTGAGCCAATGTTGTTGGTGCGAAAAATTCTTTCTCGCCAACAGTAATTTTAATGGGAATGTATTGATCGGATTCCAAATCTTTAGTTAATTTTTCGTAATTGTAGCATGATTTTAGCGGTGCCACTTTCTTCGTATCGACGGCCATGGCCGCATTTATAATTGGCTGGTAACCAGTACAACGACACAGATTGCCTGTGAGATAGTTTTTTACTTTTTGTTCTGTAATCGTTTTGGTATTTTCATACATGCTAGATAACGCCATCACAAAACCAGGCGTACAGAAACCGCATTGGCCCCCGAAATTTCTGATCATCGAATCTTGCACTTCAGAGAGATGATTTTCTTTAGCTAAACCTTCGACACTAATAACGTGAGACATATCCATTAAAAATGAAGTACTGATGCATGAATTGATAGATGCAAACTTGTCAGCATCTGCAGAATGGCGACGATATAAAACAGTACACGCGCCGCAGTCACCTTCGGCACATACAACCTTCGTTCCAGTCAAACCGATTTCGTAGCGTAAAAGACTACTGAACGGCATGAACGCGCGTTCGCCGCTGATCTTGTGTACGCTCCCATTGATGGTTAAAATAACATAGTCTCGAACTTTCATTTTAATAACTGATCTTATCGACTTTAGATGACCAAATTTGAAATACTTTAAGCGCTTCATCGCGCAACATAGCTTCCATCGGAATTTTTCGTTTATCTAGTGGCTTTGGAATTTCTTGATAAATGAAATCATCATCGAATTGAATTCCCGCGGCATCTGATTTTGTATTGGCAAAATAGATTTTATCAATACGCGCCCAATAGATAGCGGACAGGCACATCGGGCATGGTTCACAGCTCGTATAGATTTCACATTCTTCTAGGCTAAATGTACTTAATTTTTTGCAAGCTTGGCGAATCGCTTCGACTTCGGCATGGGCCGTAGGATCATTGTTCGTTGTTACTTTGTTCCAGCCTTCACCGACGATAACGTTATCTTTAACGATCACAGCACCAAATGGGCCACCATTGAGAGAGACAACATTGTTCTTAGACAACTCAATCGCTCTGCGCATAAATACATTCTTTTGTTTCATTTCAGTAGAGTTCATAATCTACTGATTTGCTCACCACATAAGGTTTTTTTCAAGTGAAAATTACGGCTGGCTGCCAAAACCGTTTTTGTAGATGATTTGCAGCAAATTCTCATCCTTCTGCATATATTTGTAGCCGTAAGACGCTAGATAGTTGCTGGCTTCCGCCTGTTCGGGGCTTAAATAAATCGCAAAACGAGAAAGTTCCGGGAATGAAAATGGTTTCTTTGACCAGCGAAGTCCTGATTCTGAAGGACCCGCCTTAGATAAAAACAACGTCTCAGGTTTTAATTTACTGATCGGACAACTAGATCCCGATGATTTGATCGGCTTTAGGTAGGCGGTTTTTAATACTAGTTTTAGTTTTTTTAACAAATATTTCTGTTCTTCGATAGGCAAGTTTACAGTTGCGGGCTTATCTCGGTCTGGTGCAAAAACAGCTGTTTCATCGGCCAAACAGTAGCCAGCAATCCAAACCCATGATCCAGCGGTCAATCCAACAGATTTAGACTCAACCAATTTGGGAAAGCCTTTATAAAAATGAAATTCTTTTTCGAATGGCGTTAAGTCCAACTTAGCTTTCTTTTTAGTTTTGTGGCTGGAAAGAATAATAACTTGTGGAGTCGAATTCGCAATCGCTATGAGTCCGAAAAGAAAAAATATAAAAACTGTTTTTAACATTTTAGTCCTATTTGCTAACAACTGCAGTTAGATTATCGGCCGCGCCTTGAGTGATCAAGATATCATCTTCAATTCGAACACCCCCTACGTTAAGCCATTTCTCTGCTTCGCTGAAATTGATAAAATCTTTAAATTTTTCGCGATTGGTAGCATCGTTAATCAGCGTCTTGATGAAGTAACATCCGGGCTCTACAGTAATTAACATGTTTTCCTTTAATGGGAAATCCACGCGAATACGAGCGCCACAATAGAATTTGGGATTAATGTTTTCTTCGTGCCCAGTATCGCGGACGCGCAAACCTACCAAATGTCCTACACCATGAGGATAGAACACAGCGATAGCGCCTGTATCTAAAATTGAATCAATACTGCCCTTCATGATGTTCATCGACACAAGACCCTCTGCGATCACTTTGGCTGTGATGCGGTGAACTTGATTCCATTCCATACCGATTTTGCAATTATCAATCGCCTGCAGCTGCGCTTTTAAAACTAGGTCGTACAAAGATTGTTGTTGTGCAGAGAATTTTCCAGAAGCTGGGTACACACGTGTGATATCCACACAGTAATCATTGATTTGCGCGCCGGCGTCGATCAAGACTAATTCGCCATCTTGAACTTTCTTAAGAGTCGGTATCGCATGCAGGACCGCCGCGTTTGAGCCAGATCCGACGATAGAATCGTACGGAGTTCCCTGAGATCCATAGCGCTGAATTTCAGCCTCGTATTCAATTTGAATCGCACGCTCTGTAACGCCCGGTTTGATAAATGATTTAATTTTCTCGTAACCTTTGTTTGCGATACTACCAAGTTCACGCACCAGTTTCACTTCATCGGCGTCTTTAAGACGACGACATTGATCGAATTTTTCTTTTAAAGAGATTTTCAATGCATGATTATTAGTGACCGGAATTTCTGAAATGGCGGGAACCTGTCCGAGTCCGATGATATTTTTGAATTTATGTTGCTTTAAAAATGCGGGCAAAGTGCTAACGTCGGCGCCTTTAAAAGCAAATGGTTCCATACCTTCCCAGATACTTTCATCGCGAGTCACTGGCTGGATAAAATCTTTCCAGCCAAGTTCAGGGGAATAAAAAACAACGCCATTGTTGCGGCGGTACCCGGATAGCCAATAATAAGATGGGTGAGGAAGGAACGGGTAGGTTTGATCTAATCCGCCCGGTTTAGTGTGCGGTTCACCGCAAAATACCAAAACGCAGTCTTCAGAGGTTAGAAGGCGTTTCCATTCTGGCTCTAGGCGTTCACGTCTTTGGGCAATTGTCTTTTCGCTGAAAATCATCATGTTCATATTTTGATTCTTTCCTAAACCGCTGCTGAAATCTAGATCTAAGTAGAGTATCCTTTTTATTTCAGGTCGTCTAGAATGTTATTATGATTCATGCATTATTTGTTTTAATTTTTGCGTTTGCGATTGGTCAGTTAATCATTGTGAAGACGAATGATAAGTTTTCTACTCGACGGGATCCTGCGGCGATTAGACAGACTTACGATTTCACAAATTTGAACGGCAATGCCCTAGACATTGCTTTGAAGCAAAAAATGCTCGGAGATCTTGAGGTTATCAAGACAGCTGATAATTTTGGAATTTCATTTGGCCACTTTGCCTTTTCAACTTCAGATGGACAAAAATTTTTGGGCTGCGAGTACTACGAAAAAGTAGTCACCGTATTTGAATCTGAAGGTACCGCTGTCGGTGGTAAAAAATCGACAATGGAAATTTCTGGGCCGTGCAAGTACTCTGAAAACCTAGCTAAAATTCAAGCTGCTGTTATTCCAATGAAGAAAATAATGGGAGATACGCCTCAAGATGGCGAGATGACCTTCCAAGGTGAGATCCCAGTAAGTGTTAAATTTCAGAACCTAACTGATTCATGGCCGACTCAATGGAATTTAATAAATGTTCGAATGGAATCACCTCAGTACGTAT
>CAZCHT010000114.1:0-14513 GCA_964498705.1 uncultured Bdellovibrio sp.
CTAGATTTTGCAAATCCAAAACTAGTTATGGATAACAAACAATCACTCGAACTTCTGTTATCTAAAAATGCCCTTATTCGAAACTACTTTACTAAATTTTACATTCAACAAAATACAGAACTTAAACGGGTAACGGATATTTTGGTTAAGGCCTGCATCGATGGGAAAGGCACCCTATTGCTAGATAATCTTCAAGAATTAAAACCACATCTAACCCGTTCTCAAATTACAATACTTTTCAATTCTGCAATTGATCATTTATCTAAAGGTACGCTTGATAGCCAAAAGGTAGTAGCTCACCTAGGGCCAGAGTCAAAACTACTCACGTCATATATTAAGCAGCAACATCCTGGATATCAACTGAATGAAGTCACAGGGCATTTTCGGTACCGACAATCACCGGAAAAACCATTCAGCTCTTGCCATTCTTTTTATGGAAAATAATTAATACGCTTCTATAACAGTAACGCCAAACTCAGCGAAACCTTTTTCACCATTCTGAGCGATGAGTTCAACCCGAACCCCATCAATGATTTCAGAATTAAGAGCTTTAACTGACATTAGACCTTGAACTTTATATGTACAATTTCCACCATAATCCAAGATATCAGAAAAATAGGCTGCGCGTTTGTTTGTTAAAGCAAAACCAACCGCACCCAATAAAGTGGAATACGTTTGTTGAAACGGCACCCATACACCAGCTTGATTTCTTCGAGCCGTCACACGGGCTTTAAAGTTATTTCGTCCATTCAAAACATACGTATCAATAAAATCATAGCCGTTATGGCAATTGATATTTCTGTACAACAAATTACGATTCGATACGTACTCTAAACCACGAATGTATCGGCCTGGAACCAAACCTTGGGCATAGTACGCATCGTTCTTCTTCCCTGCACGACCTTGATTTAAAGCTTCATCATCAATAGTGTAACGATACTGCACCGGATACACTACCACTTTTGAAACCGGCGACTTACCAGGAATAGTTTGAGTGAGTGTCAATTTGACAGAACGAGCAGCCCCTCGCTGCCCGTCTGTCAAAACATAGGATTCTGTAGAATCAAATAACTGATAGTGTTCGCCAGACTCTTTCGCCCAGGCTACTTTTTCAAATTGAACACCAGACAAATCACCTTCGGAGCGACCTTGAAAATATTTTGAAAACTGATTCCATGCATAGCTAGAGTCAGCATCGACTTCAGCTGGATTAATTTCATTTAGACTACCTTCAACTAGAAACAAACCAGAAAACAATTTTGTTCCGTGGTCGTTGTCTTCAATCGTTACCTTTAATTTTGCCGGCGGAACACTGTCACTCGGTTTTTGCGATACCCCATTGTTATCGCCGCCCTGATCAGGGCGCGTAAGATGGGCATTTTGAGAACAGGCAAACATAAAAATAACTAACGTACTCAGAATTACTTTATTCATACGGTGACTCCCTATTTGCATTCTTTCTTAAGTTCTCGTGTCCATACTTTAATTTCAGCCCGACGATTTACGGAATGATCATCTTCTGTATCACCAAGCTTTATGAGTTCCTTTTTTCCCTTACCTTTTGTCTCTAGTAACTTTGGATCGAGTCCAAGCTGTAACAATGCTTCTGAAATAGTCCTAGCTCGTTTTTTAGATAGTTTGAAATTATAGCTATCCGTTCCTGGCTTAGAGGCATGACCATGAATCGTCACATGACTGATATTATAGAAATGCTCTTTGGAGTAAGTAATCAGTTTTTCAAATTCTGGGCGCGACACTTCATTCAATACATCTTTGTTGTTATCGAATCTAATCATAGCGCTATAGGTTTCTTCAACCTTATCGACGTCGTAACATTCTGGATTTTTATTTACGTCTTCTTTTTTAGGTTCAGGTGTAGCTATACTTGCAGATACGACTTTGTTTTCTTCTGGCGAATACTTCAAACCAATGTAGACACGTGTATCAAGCGGTTCCGCATTGTTAACGCTATCAAGCCCCATCCCCGCGAAGTAGTTCATGTTAGGACTAGCAGCATAGCGAGCGCCGACTTTCAGCTCATTCGGATTAAAAACAGTTTTGATCGGCAACGTCCACGTTTTTTCAAAATCAGATGTTACTGCCCAGCGGTCTGTTAAGGGAAGCAACCCAGATATACTCGCAATCACTCGCTGCGATTGATCCAAGTTGCCATCGACATCGTCTTTAGCTTTTGAATTTCCCAAATAGCCGATTTTAGCAACGTACTGAAGAAGAGACATATTCTGTTCAAATGCTACCGCAATGCCCAGACCAACGCCCGTATCACTCGTAAACTTACTTCCGCTGCCAGTTGGTGCTGTTACCAAGGCATGCACGCCCCATGCGGCTGTAGCACTAATGGGACGGCGATAGTTAAGACGTAAATTTGTATCGGCTAAACCAACACTCGTGTCGCCGTTAATTTTTGACTGAACTAATGATCCCGTAAGACCTACGGTCCAAGACTCATTCAAACGATAGGCTCCACCAAAATTTAAAGTTTGGAACCAGTCCACAACAGACGTGTATGTTTTTAAATTGTCTTCTGATTTCAATGTCAGCGGCGATGATTTATAAGAAAATCCTAAAGTTGCCATCCATTTTTTATATTCCGGAGATAACGAATCTTCCAGACCAACAGACTCAGATGACTCATACAACATGGAATTTGATCGTTCATAGTATTGTATGTTTGTGGCCGCTTGGCTGGCCAAAGTTGAAAAAACAAAGACTAGTATGGTTCTTAATAGTAGTTTTTTATTCACCTATTAATTGTAATATTTTAGGCACTGGGTACAACACTTTGTGACGCTAGCCCTGACTTAGGATAAGGCTAGCTTTCTATGAAGTGACGCGTTCAACGGATAAAATGCCTTTTATCTTTTGCAGTTCAAAAATAGTTTGATTCAGCTGCGATGAGTCTCTGACTGAAATATCAAACAAGCAAATCGCTTTTTTGTCTTTAGTCGTGCGAATATTAACGGACTGAATATTAATTCCCAATGCCGAAAACGATTCAGTCATAGTTTTTAATAAACCAGGAATGTCCAAGCACGTAATCTTCATACGTACCACACGTTCCATACCTTCGCCCGCTTGTTTTACGTTCCAAGTCACATCCACTTTGCGAAGCTGATCTAACTCAAACGCTTTCTTACAATCACTGCGATGAATTGCTACACCACGACCGCGAGAAATAAATCCAATGATAGGATCCCCAGGAATCGGAGAACAGCATTTCGCAAAATGCACAAGCATATCATCCATTCCCTCTACAGAGATCAATGATTTCGTACGCTTCAGTTTTTGCGATGCACCCTTAAGAACCTTCTCCATAAATGAAGATTCTTTTGGTTTCTCTTCTAAATTTGACTTTGGAGCTAAGCGATCAACCAGATGACGAGGCTCCAATTTTCCATAGCCGACTTTAATGTACATCTCATCAACACCATGTACGCCGCCGTCTTTTAAAAATTTATCAAACTCTTCGCCTTTTAAATAACGAACAGCTGCTAAACCAAATTTTCTAAATTCTTTTTCAACTAATTCTTTTCCAAGTAGCCAACTACGTTTACGTTGCTCTTCTTTAACAAAGACTCGAATTTTACTCTGTGCTTTGCTGGTGATACAAAATTTCAACCAGTCTTTTGACGGCGTTTGAGTTTTCGACGTAATGATTTCAACCGTGTCGCCATTTTTTAATTTATGTTTTAACGGAACCATTTTTCCATTGATACGCGCGCCGGCACACTTATTACCTAAATCAGTGTGAATCGCATAGGCAAAATCGATCGGTGTTGCGCCATCAGGCAACTCTTTTACATCTCCATTGGGCGTAAATACGTAAATTTCTGTTTCAAACATTTCTGTTTTAACAGTGTCCAAAAATTCTTCCGGATTTCGAACTGTTTGGTGCCAGGCTACTAAATCGCGCATCCAATTGGATTGACCAATAGCTTCGTCTTCAATTTTACCGCGCTCTTTGTACTTCCAGTGAGCCGCGATCCCGCGTTCGGCAATTAAGTGCATCTCTTCAGTTCTGATTTGAATTTCGATACGATCGCCACCGGGGCCAAGCACCGTCGTGTGAAGCGATCGGTAGTTATTTGTCTTAGGCATTGCGATGAAATCTTTGAATCGCCCAGGAACGGGTTTCCACAACGCATGAATATGACCAAGCACTTCATAACATTCGGCTACTGATGTTACGATTAACCGAAATGCAAGAACATCAAAAACCTGCTCGTACTCGATATTTCGCGCCTGCATTTTTCGGTAAATTGACCATAAATGCTTAGAGCGACCATAAAGGTGATACTTCACCGTTGTTTTTTCAAGAGACTTCGCCACCAATCGTTTTACATCATCGATGTAACGATCTGTTTCGGCTTCTGTCTTTTTAACTTTTTGATTTAATTGGTAGTACATGTCCGGTCGGTAGTAGCGAAAACAAAGATCTTCAAGTTCGATCTTTAATTCATTGATACCCATACGACCTGCCAGTGGGCAGTAGATTTCTAACGTTTCCAAAGCAATGCGCGCTTGTTTCTCATACGGCATGTGATTGAGCGTACGCATGTTGTGCAAACGATCGGCAAGCTTTACTAGCACTACGCGAATGTCCTTACCCATCGCTACGATCATTTTACGAACGTTCTCACCCTGTTTTTCAACCGAGTTCTTGAACTTCATCTGACCGATCTTAGTAACCCCATCCACTAGCGTAGCGACCGTTTCACCAAATTCTCGGCGAATATCTTCTAACGTAACGGAGGTGTCTTCAACAGTGTCATGCAAAATGCCGGTAATGATAGAATCGATATCTAGTCGCAGATCGGCCAATATGCCGGCAACAGAAAGAGGATGAAATATATAAGGCTCACCACTACGACGGAACTGTCCTTCGTGAGCTTTTTCAGAGAAATAATAGGCTTTTTTTATGGTTTGGACGTCAGCATTCGGATGATAGTTTGTAATTTTTTTACAAAGATCATCGATCGTCTTGATTGGTACATTTCGTGTCGCATCCTCTGCGACAAAAGCAATTTCAGCCATATCTTTTATTTTCGGAAGAACGCCAGTGAACTGAAATTAATAGATGAACCGAGCTGGAACTCTTATGTTACCAAGGGTTTACTTATTAAGATCGGCTTCGATGTCTCTAATACACGTTGCGTTATCTAGGTGGCTTTCGTAGCCTACGTTACCAGCTGCTACTTCACGAAGGGAAGCTACGATGTACTTATTGCTTTTTAGAGCAACAGTCGCTTCAGAGCCCTTCAATAGCTGCTTTGCACGCTTGGAAACCATCAGAACAAGAGCAAAACGATTTGGAACCTTTTCTAAGCAATCTTCAACTGTTACACGAGCCATGCATTTCCTCCGAAGCTTATATGTCTAACTTTAGGCGAGGATATTTTCAATGATTTTTTTGAATTCCGCATAAGAAGTTTCAAAGTGATCATTTACGATACGATAATCATATCCTGGCGCCTCGGCCATTTCTTTCTTAGCGTTGTCCATACGGACTTCAATATCAGCAGGAATCCGGCCGTCGCGCTTTACGATACGCTTTCTTAACTCTTCAATCGAAGGAGGAAGTATGAAGATACTCTGGCTTTGTGGGTAGAGCTCTTTAAATGTCTTCGCACCTTGAATATCCACGTCCATGATCACACAGCGACCTTGTTTCCACGCATCTTCAATTTGTACACGAGATGTCCCGTACAAGTGATTGTGAACCCGCGCCCACTCTACAAAAAAGCCTTCAGATTTTTTAATATTGAATTCGTCTTCGGTGATATAGAAATAAGGAAAGCCTTGAGATTCGCCTTTTCTCATTGCGCGCGTAGTGTAGGTGATGGTGTCAAACAGCACTTTATTGTCAGCGCAGATTTTTTCAATAAAACTGCTTTTTCCTGCGCCGCTGGGTGCTGCTAGAATTATTAAATTAGTCTTCATTCAATATTCTGCGCTTGTTCCTTAAGTTTTTCGATCAAACTCTTGGCCTCAACCACATGCTGAGTGATTTTTGAACTTTGAGATTTTGATCCTATAGTATTAATTTCTCTGAGTAATTCCTGCGTGTAAAAGTCTATTTTCTTTCCGTTTGAATTTTTAGACAAAAGGAGGTTCTTATAGTTACGTATATGCTCTTCTAAACGCTGAATCTCTTCAGCAATGTCTGTTTTCTCGGTCCAAAAGAACAATTCTTGCTGAAATTTTGTATCGTCGATGTTGTCAACAAGGCCCTTGCTTTTGATTTTATCTTTGAGCCGTTGAGACACTTCATGATTATGTATCTCTTTTAAGTTCTTGATACTTTCTACTTCGTCGCTCAGTTTCGCTAGCAAACTTAAAAATTCTTTTTTTAGCGACTGACCTTCACGAAGGCGTTCGGCTAAACACAGCTTGGCTGAGGCTTTTAAAAGCGAGATCACTTCGGATCGTTCAGCTTTAGAAAGTTCGACCTCTTCCTTCACTTTTAGAATCGGTGCCGACGAAATAATTTGATTCAAATGAATTTCACTTTTTAATTTAAGGCGCTTGTTTAAGGCTTGTAATTCGCTGTAAATTTTATCAGCCAATCCAAAGTTGATTTCAACACCAGAAATTTCATTGCTCGTTTTGATTTTACGATTGCAAAAAACGTCGATAGTCCCGCGAGCAAAAAACTCTGGCAAAATACGGCGAAGCTCAGATTCGATCGACACATACTCTTTGGGCATATGAAAACGAAGTTCTAAGAAACGTCCATTTACGGATTTAATATTTAATTCGATTTGGAAATTTTTAAGTTCCTTTTTTGCGGAACCATAGCCAGTCATGCTCTTCATGTCGGGATTATGGCGAAGAACACCGTCTTCGTCAATAGAGGCTATAGGGAACTTTTTAATCGTGCTTAATTATCGTGCTATTTTGATTTTATGCAGTCTTGAGGGACGCCAGCCCTGAAATACAATAGAGCCGCTGATTTGTGCAGCGGCTCTATTTTTATAATCAAAACTTATTGATTGTGTTTTTTACGGAAGATTTTTTTGCTAGCGCGATCTTGCTTTTTTTCAATCTTAAAAGCTTCTTTTTTGGTTACTTTCCCATCTTCGTTAGCTTTCTCTTCCGCCTTTTCAATACGTTGCTCACGAGCTTCTAGTTTTTTTGCTTCTTCTGGAGTCAGAGAACCATTTTTCACGCCTTCACCTATACGCTTTTGCTGATTTTCTTGACGTTTATCAACGCGTTCTTCTTGTTTCTTCTCTGGAACTGTAGGTGTTGACGTGCTAGATGTCGAAGCGTCTTGCGCCCAAGATACCGACGCTGTAGTCAAAAGAACCAATACTGAGATTTTCACAAATGTTTTCATAATAACTCCTTTTCCGTTGTTTTTTACTTAGCCAAGTTAGCTCTGAATACAGAATAACGGGCCCGAATAAAAGGCCGATGAAAATAGAATTAATTTGTTTTAATTCGCATGTCTCACACTCATTTTGCATGAGAATACGAGGGGTTAGAATATAGAAATAGTGTCGTCTCGACGAAGCCAGCGGATGTTTTTATCACGCTGAAACCATGTTTTTTGCTTCTTAATGAGCTGCATAGTACTGACGCAAATTTCTGCCTCTAACGAAGACAAATCCGAACCCTTATTACCTTGCAACCACTGAATAGTTTCTTTATATCCCACGCTCGACAATGGATCCCAGCCTCCCATTCCTTTTTCGAGCAAATGTCTAACTTCTTCAACCAATCCCTGCTGAAGCATTTTTTTTGTTCGCAGGTTTACCATGTCTCGCAGTATTTCTTTTTCTTCAGTGATTCCAATTTTAGTCAACGGATAGGGAAACGGGCGCTGAGCTTCAGAGAATTCTTTTTGAATTTGAGTCATCGGTTTATTTTCAGAACGCATCAGTTGATACGATCGTTCAATACGATAGTGATCATTAACAGAGATTTTTCTTGCGAACTCGGGATCCTCTTTTTCAATCCACTGATATAAATACTCAAAACCTTTGTCTGAGACGAGTTGCGCAAATTCCGTCTTCACTTCGTCTTTAATTACACTTACGGGGTACATTCCTTTTTCAATCGCTTGAAAATAAAACCCAGTTCCACCCACTACAAAAACTTTCTTCTCTGGAATAGATTCTAGTAAATTGAAAAATAGACGTTCGTATTGCCCGGCCGTCACAGTTTCGGGAAAAGCGATTTCGCTGTACAAATAGTGCGGCCGTATTTTTAATTCAGCCGCCGATGGCTTGCTACTGCCAATATCTAAATTTTTGTAGATCTGTACACTGTCACAGTTAACAATGCACGAGTCTGGATATTTCGTCGCTTGCTCGAGCGCCCAATGAGACTTACCAGCAGCGGTGGGACCAACGACAAAAACAACATGCTTTTTTAGATTAATTGATGCGGCCAAATTCTTTCTCTAGGTACTTAAATGAGAATTCCAAATTCACAGGGCGACCATGAGGACAGAAACTAGATAAAGGATATTCATCCATATCAGCTAGCAATTTCTCCATTTCTGATTGGCTTAAACTTTGTCCAGCGCGAATCGCCGAATGACACGCTAACGTGGCCACAAAATCTTTCACGCGATTTTCAAATACATAACTGGTCGAAACAGCTTCTGATTCGTTAATGAACTGATGAATCAGCTTCAGTACGCCATTTTCTTTGATTTCTGTCGGAATACCCAAAATACATATCGATGCGGGCCCCGTTTGCTCGATCTGAATACCGATCTTATCAAGTTGCTCTTGATGCTTCAGCAGTAGTTCAACTTGATCAACTTCTAAGTCCATAGATAGTGGGATCAACAATTTCTGAATACCGATAGAGCCGTTTTTATAATGATGCAAAATACGTTCAAACAACACGCGTTCATGGGCCGCATGCTGATCTACCAAAACCATTTTTTCAGCGTTCTGGCACACGATATAGGTTAAATCCACTTGCCCAATCACTTGATACTGTTGCCAGTATATTTTTTCATTGGCGGCCTGTGTACTTGCCATAACCGAAGCGGCTTTTGAGGCCTCAGTTGGTATTGGCATTTGGCGATCCGCGAATAACTGAGGCGTTGGAAACACTTTTTTCTGGAATTGTGCTGAAAACAATTGAGGATCTCTAAAACTGCTTTGGGTCGAATGATGAACTGGTGTTGTCATAGACGGCATCGACGATTCCGCCATCGATTCCGTCGTCATTTCTGCCGAATGCCCGTTAGCCGCCGGAACGGACGCCGCTACCATTTCTTTCCATGGACCTAGTGATAACGCTTTCTCAAGTGTATGATAAACTAATCTAAAAACTTTTTGTGTGTCTGAAAACTTCACTTGCGATTTAGCTGGATGAATATTGATATCCACGAAATCTTTTGGGCAATTGATATTAATCACTACACGTGGGTATTCCCCGTGCATGAGAAGATTTTTAAAGGCTTCCATGACGGCACTTTGGATCATTTTATCTTGAACCCAGCGGTTCTGAACAAACACCCAAATATTCTTACTGTTCTTTTCAACGTCGTATGGACTCATAAAGACAGCCTCAACCTCAAAACCGTCGGTTTGCTTAGAGGCCGAAAATACTTTTTCGTCGCCAAACAACCACTGAGCACGATCTTTTAATGTTGCGGCTTGCGGAGTTTGGAACACCATTTTTGGACCATCGAACACTTTAAACTCAACTTTGTAATTAATCAGGGACATAGCCTTGATCACTTGCTTGATTAAACTGTGTTCATAACTAGCTGTTTTCAAAAATTTAATTCGCACCGGTGTGTTTTCAAATAACTGTGACACACGAACCAACGTTCCCACTGGTAATTGCGTGGGAATCACATCCGATTTTTCTCCGAATTTAGATTGAACGCTATGTGCGGTTTTAGAATCAGGTTGCCTAGAGATAATTTCAAAATCAGAAACAGCAGAAATAGAAGCCAGCGCTTCCCCGCGGAAACCGTAACTGGATAAGTTCCAGATGTCTTCGTATTCACTGATCTTAGAGGTGCTATGGCGATCTAGAGCCAAGGCTAATTCCGAGGGGGCTATCCCCTTCCCGTTGTCTTGAACTACAATATCACGGCCACCATTATCAAATCGAACTTCAATTTTAGTTGAACCCGCATCAATGGCATTCTCAATTAATTCTTTCACTAAATGTGAAGGGCGCTCAACCACTTCACCGGCGGCAATTTGATCGATAACTTGCTTATTTAAATGGCTTATAGACATAAAAATCTCTTAGCCTAAAACTCATACAGTGTCGATACGTTAATACCAACATATTGCTTAGATTCGATATAGTATTTTACATCCGCCCGCAGCCCAATTACGCCAATCCTAGTAGCCGCACCTAGGCGGAACAGCACACCAAAATTCATATCATCCAGAACGTACGCATCGTTACCGATACCAGCTGGATTCTTTAGACTGACTTCAAAATGCGAGTATTTAATCATAGGACCAAAACCGTAACTGGCCATAAAGCTATGAGCTAACGGAATGATCGTATCAAAGGTGAATTGCACATTTAGGATTTGACCCGAGGTCGATCGACCCGTGATTTTTTCATAGTAAGCCGGTGCACCCGAGTGATAGAGCACCGCTAAGTCTGTCGACATTTCGCCAGAGAACAAAGTATTAAATCCCACAAGCCGGTAGCCGAAGAACAATAGATTATCACTGCGTGTGTTGGACATAGTATCTTCGATGTAGTTTTGCTGCTCAACTATAAGGCCTTGATAACGGGAAATGTAGATTGGCTTTGTCAGTTTCTTCTTTTCTTTCTTAGCTGGTTTCGATTCCGCACCCGGGTCCGTATCCGCAGCCGTATCCGCCGCCGCTTTTCCCTTTTTCTTGCGATTTTGGACGTATTGGGCAGTCACTATTCTTATTTCTGATGAGGAAATGTAGCCGTCTTGGTTTTTAGCTAAGCGGATTTTGTGGAAGTCGTAAACGAATCTTTGTTTTGAAACGTAGTAGAATGTTCCCGGTTTTATCGTGGCTATAACGGGTGAATCAAAATCCGGATCGGCGTAGACGTAGGGATATTCACCCGTGATTTCAGCGATCAAGCTTTGACCCTGATTCGCCGATTGAGCCTGAGATTGAACTTGAGGCTGGGCCTGAAATTGAGGCTGCGCCTGTGCGTGCACCCGAGTCCCTGGCCAAGCCAAAAAGGTCATCAGGAATGCAAGAACTAAGACCATCGAATCTGCCACACTTTATAAAAGGCTTCGAGAACGATCTTCATCGACATTTTACTTTTACCAACGCGGCGATCTTCAAAAACGATAGGCACTTCTTTACACTTAAAGCCTTTTCGACTGGCTTTGTATTTAAGTTCAATTTGAAAGCTGTAGCCATTTGAAGTCACAGAGTCTAAGTTAATCTTCTCTAAGACATCTCGGCGCCAAGAATTAAATCCGCCCGTCCAGTCATTGATTGGAAATCCTAAAATAATTTTTGAATATAAACTGCCGCCACGAGAGATTAATTTGCGCATCAATCCCCAGTTTACCGTTTCACCTTGAGGTACGTATCGAGATCCAATCACAAAATCGTAAGTGCCCCACTCATTCACATGTTTAACTAAATCAACTGGGCGATGAGAAAAATCAGCATCCATTTCAATTACGTGACTGTATCCTTTTTCAAGACCCCACTTAAAACCCGCTATATAAGCGCGACCTAGCCCTTCTTTTTTCATTCGCGTTAGCAAATGAACATATCCTGGAAAAGCACCCATTAAGGTTTGCACGATTTGCCCGGTACCATCTGGCGAATTATCGTCCACCACCAGAATGTGCAAATCTAATTTTTGATCAAGCACCGCGCGAACGATGGAATCAATGTTCTCTTTTTCATTGTAGGTAGGAATTATAACTAGACCCTTTGACATAGCCCGATCTTATTATAATTTTCTGTGGATTCAAGCAGTTATTCGATCTTTATAAAGCTGTAATTTGGCTGTTCGTTTGAGCATTTACCGGCGAAATTGCCGGAGAAACTGTCGGAGCTGAATGCTTAGACGGCTTAGCTTCCTTTCTTTTAGGCAACATCAATGGGTAAAATGTCGTCTTGATCGTATCGGATTTGCGAATATCGATTTTATTTTTGACCATTTGGCAGGCTAATTCTGGATTACGTTTGTAGATAACGGGATCAAAACCACATTCATGACATATCAATGACATCCGCCAGCGAATCTGAATTGCTGTCTCGATCACGAATAAGTTCCCAATGAAAATAACACCCACGATAGGATCAATTTGATGACGAAACAGATAGTTAAATGCCATAGCACCCGCCAGTGCCGCCAGGATATTTAAAATACCCAAACGTCTTCGCTTAAAATACGTTTTAGGGGACCGACAGAAGGCGCAAAAACCGCTATGACTCATATTCTAAGTATATTCTATCTAAGGCCACTGCCGAGGCATTTCGATTAAAATCTGGACAGATCTTAGGTCTAGATTTTATTAATCCATTTAATGGTTTATAAATTTAATCTAAACTATAAGTAATGAAGACATCTAAGATACTTTTATCTATTTTATTGTTTCTTTCTGTTGGTCATCAAGCATGGGCTCAGACGTACGAGACTGAAGAGTACTCTTACGAAGAGCTTCTCGACAAAATTAAAACCAAACAGAAAAAATATATAAAACAATCGGCCGGAACTCCTTGGGATCAGATCTACATCTATCCGTCATTTGCGGTGATTCAAGCGTACACAAAAATCTCGGGCGATCTGTCGCCTAATTTCTATCATAGTGGATTACAACTTTCACTCGGCATGGATCTATTTTCAGAGCATTGGTATTCAGAAACGTCATTTAGAAATTTCGGAGCCAGCAAAGTAGAATCAAAAGAATTATTCCTAAAGGAACTGGATTTCAAAATCGGACACAAAAGCACTATTACAGGTTCTCTTGAATATCGCCTAGCTTTAGGTGTTAGCACGCGCATGATTCGCTTATCAGACGAGACAACTCATTTTCATGAAGAATCTAAAAATCCAGCTCTGATTTCGTCGTTCGGATTATTATCAAGTGTACCAAACTCACCTTTATTGTTGGGTTTAGAGTTCAACTATCGTAGTCTGTTAGTGGCCAATGATTTTGATAAAGGATCAATGGGACTTAACTTTATTTTT
The DNA here is from genome assembly GCA_964498705.1 of uncultured Bdellovibrio sp. Lineage (GTDB taxonomy): Bacteria > Bdellovibrionota > Bdellovibrionia > Bdellovibrionales > Bdellovibrionaceae > UBA2316. The sequence continues at coordinate 13,168 of CAZCHT010000114.1, forward strand.
ATGGGGTATTTCTAATACTATGGTTTTTTCGCTATGAGTTTTTACGGGAACCTCCAGTACAAAACAAAAAAGAGTGTTGTATTTCTAATTTGGTTTTTCAAAAACCCAATCGAACATATTAAACGACTTCCTAAATGGTCGCTACGAAATATTTTACTGGTTCACTTTTTATTTTCTATAGTTTCCGGCACTATTGCTGGCGTTATCAGTTTAAAATTCTGGAATATATTATTTGGGGTACTAGCATTCCCATTTATCTCGATGACCTTAACGGTCGTTCTTTCGACATTTATATATTATTATCTGCAAGTTTTTGAAAAACGCTCGGTCGATTACGTCCAACTTTTATCCGTGGTCGTTTTTGCCAACTTCCCATTTTTCGTATTTCAGATCGCATCGAACTACATCCCTGTCATCAGCATCGTTGGTCTTCTTTTTACAGGCATGCTATTGATTGTAGGACTGACTGAAAACTTCAAAATGAGCAAACGCCGATCAATACGACTGGTCGGCACGCTTTGGTTTTTGATTTTTCTAGTTTGGCTCAGCAATCGCTTTAGCGTCGAAAAATTAGATAGATTTTAGCTTTTTCCTTAGCACAGAATAACGAAGGGCCACTCTTATGCCAACCACACGTCTAATCGTTTTACTTTTTATAGCACTTAATTCAATGGCCGAAAATCCGGCAAAAAAAACCAGCTCAGCAAATCCACAAAAAAAAGAAGCTTCAAAAAAGGAGCCCGCTGAAACCGTCTGCCAATACGCTGCTCGCTTAGGAAAAAACGAATTCCTAAAACAAATCAAGATAACAAAAGTCCCAACCTACGAGAGCGAACTCCGAAAAATGTTCAGCGTAGATTCCTTCAGCGAGGTAGATAAACTCTTTAGCTTAGTAGGCACCGACGCCATAGACCTAACAAAAATCGATCTAGATAAAGACGGCACAACAGACTACCTACTACACAGAAAAGAAGGCTCCATCCACTGCGGCGCCGTAGCGGTACTATTAGGCAAAAAAGACTACCAAATCACAATCGCCGGAGTCCCCGATTTCAACACCTGCGAACTCAACACAGGCGTCTATACCCACAAAGACAAAAACTATTTAATATTTTCAACTAACAACGAACTCTCAATCCAAGAAGTAAAAGCCAGAAAACTCGCAGAGCTTTGCGTTTTGTAGAAACAGATTCACAATTGAAAAACTGAATATTGCAACAGCACCAAAAAAAATGGCGACGGTGTGGGTATTTTTTTTTGAGATCGCCTATCTTTTCCTCCGATACTTCGATTCAAGCTCGGTCTTCCTTTCCATCGTTCAATCTTTTTAAACACATGAAAAAAAT
>CAZCHT010000115.1:0-14413 GCA_964498705.1 uncultured Bdellovibrio sp.
AAATTACTATCCATCCCCCACCTATCAATTTTTTATCTTTGTAAATCACCGCCGCTTGGCCGGGAGTAATCGCACGTTGTTTTTCTAAAAATGAAACTTTAAATCCTTTGCCGTCTTTTTTAATTTTCGCTGGGGCACCTTTGTGCTGGTAGCGGATCTTAACATTGTAGATTTGCTCTTCATTAAGATCATCCATCAGTTTCATATCACGCAACTCTAAATCATGGCCAAATAGGTACGACTCATCACCTAACCAAACGGTTTTTGTGTCCACGTCCACTTTGATCACGAACATTTTCTCGTGGTGATCTAAGCCAAAGCCTTTGCTTTGACCGTAAGTATAGTGATGGATACCTTTATGTTCGCCCATCACTTCGCCTTCGGGATAACGACGGAAAACACCGCGAAGTTCATCGAGCGCTTTTCTACCCACTTGCGATTCAATAAAATTACCGTAGCCTTGGTTGCCCACAAAACAAATACCTTGAGAGTCTTTCTTTTTAGCTACAACTAAGCCTTTTTCTTCCGCGATTTTTCGAACATCGGGTTTTTGTAAATGACCGATCGGGAACAACAGCTTAGGAATGATTTCCGAATTGGTTGTGAACAAGAAATAGGTTTGATCTTTCCAATCATCAACGGATGTTGCAATAAAGCTTTTACCATTTTCAGTTTGGATTTGAGCATAGTGGCCGGTTGCTAAGTAATCGCAATCCAGCTCTCGCATTTTGTGAATCAAATGATCAAATTTCAAATAGGTATTGCAGTTGACACACGGAAGCGGCGTTTGCCCTTTCATATAATCGGCAACAAATGGATCAATAACGCTTTCTTTAAATTTAGTTTCGCAATTGATCACGTAAAATGGAATTTTAATTTTATCGGCCACCGAACGTGCATCATCCACGTCCAAACTGGAACAGCATGTACCGTTGCCTTCATCGATATCGCACTGAGAATAATCCCATACTTGCATCGTAGCACCGATAACCTCGTAACCTTGATCCACCAGCAGCGCTGCGGCTACAGAGCTATCCACCCCGCCGCTCATCGCAACTAGTACTCTTTTTTTTGCCCGCACGTTGCCTGACATTTTAGGCTGTGACATTGTCTAGTTCCTTTTTCATTTGTCGTAATCGCGATACTGTCGTTCCCAGTCGCTCGACAAATTTATCTAAATCGTCTGCTTTTGAATTCCAACCTAACGATACCCGCAAACTCGTTTGCGCCTCATTACGAGTGAAACCCATCGCTAATAACACCGGGCTCGGTTCTGGATTTCCAGAACTACACGCAGCGCCTGTTGATACATAAAAACCATCTAGATCCAAGTTAATCAGCAGTGTTTCGGCATCAATGCCCGCGATCATCATGTGACTTGTGTTCGTCAACCTTGGCGATGCATGAGCGGTGATATGCAACTCTGGAATTTCTGCGATCAAACGCGCTTCCATCGAATCGCGCATCTGGCCGAGCTCTACCAGCTTGCTCGGCAAATCCATCGTAGACATCTTTGCTGCCATATGGCCCATCGCTGCGATACCTACCGTGTTTTCAGTTCCACCCCGACGGAAACGCTCTTGCGCTCCCCCGTCGATTAAATTTTCAAGTGGCGCCGTTTTCTTGATGTACATAAAGCCGCAGCCTTTTAGCGAATAGAACTTATGCCCTGAAAACGTCGCATAGTCGATGCCTAGTTTTTTTAGATCGATGGCATGCTTGCCAAACATTTGCACACAGTCGCTGTGAATTAAGGCACCAGCCGCTTTGGCCATGCCTACAAGCTCAGTGACGGGAAATAAAGTTCCGGTTTCGTTGTTGGCTGACATGACAGAAACAAGGGCTGTCTTTGGACCCAAATGCGTTTTTACAAAGTTCAGATCTAGGACTCCGTCTTTGCTGACCGGTATCCAGTGTATGATAGCGCCTTTCTTTTCGATCGCTTGCATCGCTTTGATTACACTTGGGTGCTCGACAGAAGAGCATAAAAACTCGGGGCGTTCTTTACCACGACGATCCCAGATCGATTTAATGACGGTGTTGTTACCTTCACTAGCTCCTGAATTAAAAACGATCTCTAGAGGCGATACGTTCAGTGATTCAGCGATTTTTAAACGGGCTTCACGAATAAGGGTGCGCGGACCACGCGAGGCCTGATGGATCGAACTTGGGTTCCCAAATTGAGACATCCACACCGGGACCAGATCAAATAGTGAAGGGTCGACCGGGGTTGTCGCATTGTGATCTAAATAGACCCCGTCAAAGGTACTAGTTGTAACTATTTTCATTGGGGTCTCGATATCATAAATCGCCCCTAATGAGAAGGGATCATTCTGTATTACTTTTTTACAGGACTTTATAGGGAAACTTATCGATACAAGTGCTTATTTCATAAAGATTTTTCAATACATTCCGATCACTCCTTTGATGGCAATGAATTTAAAATGGTCTCAGCAGTTCCAAAATTATCTCGCTGACTTTGAGAACAAGTACAAAGCGGCTCAATCTCCATTGAGCCCGCTCGGGTATGCTCTTAGCCAAAAGATCATTCCCATGGATCAATACCTGAAATGGGCACAAACAGCCTATCACTTGCCTGTTATCAACGACGATTACTTCAACACTCACTTGCCGTCTGCAGAAGACTGGAAATCATGGAAAACTGAATTTCAGTGGAGCGAAGAAATCGTACCTATCGGTTTGTGGGATGGTCACCTGCTAGTGGCTTGTTTAGAAATTCCAGAACGCTTTCCCGCATCATTTTATCCGATTTTTCTTTTGGCCGATTTTAAACACACTCAGCGTACGCACCGGTTTTACATCAATTCTGATAAGGGCAGCGAATCCGCTAGTAAAAAAATGAAAGAGATGTTCAGCACTCAGTCGCCACCTGTGGCGCAGCCGACTATGCCTTCTCATACTCCCGTCATTGCAAAAATCGAAACTCTAGAGTTGAGTGATTCTCCATCTGAAGAAAACAATAACGATGCTGAAGTTTTAGAATTAAATCTGAATGAAGCACAACCTGAGGGTTTAAACTTCTCGATGGAAGCGTTATCTTCAAATAACCCTCAATTAGCGATACCAAAGCCAAACGCCCCGACTGAAATTTCATTCGACAACTTAGATATTCTATCTCATCCAGGCAGAGAAGAGATTTCGTTAAAATTTACAAATGTTGAAGTGACTTCTGGTTCCGGCAAAAAAATTATCAAAGACGGTAACACTGGCTTTACGAATTCAGGAATGACGAATGTAACCAGCGTTGGAAACTTAACAACAATCAGCAACACGAACCTACCGGCATCGATCCAAAATGAAATCAATAATGGGCTTCCTTACTTTATCGCGATCAAAAAAGACAACCCAACCAATTTCGAAACTGTCACTCAAGGTTATTTTGCCAAGGCGTCGAATTTATTCAGCAAATTCATACTTGTAGCGGTAGACCCTGGCGAACTTCATGCGGTTCCCGTTTCATGGTCTGACACAATTAATCCGCGTTCCAAAGATTTAGAAAAACTAGATTTAAATGAACCCAGTATTTTCAAAACAGTGGCTAGCACTTTAAAAAGCTACCATGGCTACATCGTGCTTAACGAAAGCAACGAGAAGTTTTTTGAATTCTGGAACCAAGGACAAGTCCCTGGCAACATCACCATGGTTCCACTTATTGTTCGCAATAAACTTGTTGGCATGTGGATGGGCTTAGGTGAATCAAATACCTACAACTGGAATTCATTAAAGCAAATGGAAGCACGCGGTAAAGAACTGTGTGAAACATTTAGCAACATGTTCAAAGATTCAAAATCAACAGCAGCTTAGCAAAGATTTAAGCTGCGCTTGGCGCAGCTCTTTAAAACTCACCGTCAAACATGGGTGGCGGTGGTGGTGGCGGTGGTATATACCCATCACCCATCTCTCCTCCTCCATTACCAAAATCTGCCGGAAACGGCGGTGGTGGTGGTGGCGGAATCTCGTCATAGAATGGCTCGTTGGGCAACTCTGCCGGCAATGGTGGTGGTGGCGGTGGAATATAGCCAGAATCTGTAGCGAAATCTGGTGATGGCGAGCTAGCTCCGCCGCCCCCAGCGCCTGAACCTGGCTTAGTGGCAATTTTGTATTTAGGTTTAGCTCCGTACAACGCCCGTTTTTTATAATCATAACGAGGCCGCTCTACAAAAATACCCAACTCTTCTTCTTCCGTAAAATCACGCTTATCTTGAATCGCTTTACTTTTACGTTGATTTTTACGGTACTCTTGCATGGCTACATTATCGGCTTTGTCTTGTTTCAACTGCTCAGATAAAAATTCTTTGTAATTATCTATCTCGTCACTTTCTTGTTTTTCTATTTTTTTAGTTTTTCGAAAATCACGCAGAGATTTGCTTTTCTCGAATAGGTCTTTCTCGACGCTTTCTAAATACGCCCGATAACTACGCAGTCGCTCGCGGTCAAAAATCTGATTCTCATCCACGTATTCTTTGTAACCCGACAGACGTTCTTGCTCCATTTCGTGTTCTTGAATGCGGGCCTGCACTGGCCGCAACCAAACAGACGAAACAAGCAAAAAACTGAGTAAAAGACCCCTCGGTGAGTTCATACCAATATCATATCACTTTTTTTATTTTTCGAATCTAAATTATTTTCCTCTCGACTTTTTAAACGAATTTAGGAATCATTAGATCCAAATTGAATCTACCTCGAGGTCTTCTATGGAATTTTGGTCTGAAATTGGCGTCTTTACTCTTAAAACATTAGTCCTATTCCTATTCACTGCTGGCATTGTAGTTGTCATTGCGGTAATGGCGTTAAAATCTCAAATGAAGTCAGCTCTTGAAATCGAGAAATTAAACGAAAAAATGACTAGTTACGAAAATTCGTTTAAGTCAATTCTGCTAGAAAAAAGCCAATTAAAAGAAGAAAAGAAAAAGAACAAGAAAGCCAAAAAAGAAAAAGAGCTGTCTAAGACTAACCAGTCACGATTGTTCGTTGTCGACTTTCACGGTGATATTAAAGCCTCTCAAGTAGAAAATTTACGTGAGGAAATTACGGCCATCTTAACAACGGCGAACGATAAAGATGAAGTTCTTGTCTGCGTCGAATCCCCTGGAGGCGTAGTGAACAATTATGGTCTAGCTGCCAGTGAACTGGTGCGTGTTCGCGAGCGCAACATACCTCTTACCATCGCCGTAGATAAAGTAGCCGCAAGTGGTGGCTATTTGATGGCCTGCACGGCAAACAAAATCTTATGCGCTCCATTCGGGATTGTTGGCTCGATAGGTGTTGTCGCTCAAGTTCCCAATTTCAATCGCCTGTTAAAAAAATATGACGTTGATTTCAAAGAATACACGGCCGGTGATTACAAAAGAACGGTTTCACTTTTTGGAGAAATTACACCCAAAGGTGAAGAAAAATTTCGTGATCAATTGGAACAAACACACAAACTATTTAAAACATTTGTATCCCGCTATCGCCCACAATTAGATGTAGAAAAAGTGGGAACTGGTGAATATTGGTTCGGTGAACAGTGCTTAGACTTGAAGTTAATAGATCAAATAAAAACAAGCGATGACTACATCTTAGAAGCAGCTAAAGACCGCACTGTTTTAAAAGTGAAATTTGAAAAGAAACAACCACTTACTGAAAAACTTTCTAGCATTTTAGGACACGCACTTGAGATGGCATTTGAAAAAATTGTAGCCAAAATGGAACCAGCACAGCGTTTACTTTAAGAAAATTTTAGTTCTGAAAACTAAATGATAGACTCATTTGCCCCTTTGTTATAATTCATAAAGCAGTGATTGGAAGGATCTGATCATTTTTTTGGGGGGAATGAATTTGTCACTTGTACGTGTCGAAAATTTGGAAACTACATTCTACTTAAAATCGGGTCCCTTCCGTGCTGTTAACAACATATCTTATGAGATCGACAAAGGTGAAACATTAGGTATTGTTGGCGAAAGCGGTTGCGGAAAATCGGTCACCTCGTTCTCTTTGATGCGTTTAATAGAACGCCCGGGCAAAATCACTCGTGGAAAATTTCTCCTTGGCGATCGTGACATTTTGACGGCCACTGAATCACAAATGGAAGAAATCCGTGGCGGCGACATGGCCATGATTTTTCAAGAACCCATGACGGCTTTAAATCCTGTTCTTACTATTGGTTTTCAAATCGATGAACAAATCATCAAACATAAAAAATGCAGTCATAAAGAAGCGCGCGATCGCAGTATCGAGATGCTTAAACTGGTCGGAATTCCGTCTCCGGAATCGCGTTACTCAAACTACCCTCATCAATTGTCTGGTGGGATGAGGCAACGCGCGATGATTGCGATGGCGCTATCGTGCGATCCTAAATTTCTAATTGCGGACGAGCCGACAACGGCCCTGGACGTAACCATTCAAGCACAGATTCTAGAATTAATTCAAAAAGTCCAAGCCCAATTTCATATGAGCGTGCAATTTATCACTCATGACTTGGGAGTTATCTCTGAAGTTTCAGATAAAGTTTTAGTTATGTACGGTGGCCAGATGTGCGAACAATCACCGACTCAGAATTTATTCACGTCTCCCAAGCATCCATACACAGCAGCACTTATTGAATCACGACCAAAATTAGGTCAACGGTCCTCTCGATTAAAAACTATTGAAGGATCAGTGCCGGCTCCTCACGAATTGCCTGCCGGCTGCCCGTTCGTAAATCGTTGCACTCGCGCTAAATCAGAATGCGCACACCAAAAACCATTACCCGTTATGATTGCACCCAATCATAGCGTTGCGTGCTTCAATCCACTTTAAGGGTAACGTATGAAAGAAATATCAAACGAAATTATTCTTAAGGCCGTAAACATCAAAAAGTACTTTCCTATTAAAAAAGGTTTACTGTTAAAAACTGTAGGCCAAGTAAAAGCCGTTGATGATGTGACACTCGAGGTTCGCCAGGGCGAAACATTAGGGTTAGTTGGTGAAAGCGGTTGTGGCAAATCGACATTTGGGCGAACATTGATTCGCCTTTATGAGCCGACCGCTGGCCAGATAGAGTTCGAAGGTAAAGACTTTTTAAAAGTGAGTGGCCGAAGCTTGCGCAATCTTCGCAAAGACATTCAGATGATCTTTCAAGATCCGTACGCATCCCTTGATCCTCGAATGACCGTAGGTCAGATTATTCAGCAACCATTTGATATTCACGGTGTCGGCAAGAGCAACGAGCGTGAAAAACGAGTGAAAGAACTTTTAGAACTTGTGGGCCTAAAAGCCTCTCACATCAATCGCTACCCACATGAATTCTCTGGTGGTCAACGTCAGCGTATTTGTATCGCACGCGCCATTGCTTTAAATCCAAAAGTGATTATTTGCGACGAACCCGTTTCGGCTCTGGATGTTTCTATTCAAGCGCAGATTTTAAATTTACTAAAAGACTTACAAGAAAAATTGGGTCTAACGTACGTATTTATTTCTCATGATTTATCAGTTATTGAATATTTTTGTGATCGTGTCGCTGTTATGTACCTAGGAAAAATTGTTGAGCTTGGTACGCGCGACGAAATGTTCGCTGATCCCAAGCATCCCTACACGCAAGCATTGCTATCAGCTATTCCGCGCGTGGGCGAAGGCAAAAAGGCTATGAAGAAATCCCTTTCTGGTGAAGTTCCTAGCCCGATCAACCCGCCGTCAGGTTGCACTTTCCATCCACGTTGCCCTCAAGCTATGGATATTTGTTCAAAACAGATCCCAAAACTAGAAGGCAAAAACACGCAAAGCGTAGCCTGTCACTTATACGACGAAAATTTAGCTTTAAATTCAAAATTAAAAAAATAACCAGGAGTCTGAAATGACAATTGCTAAAACACTACTGTCTGTTGCTGTAAGTATTGGAATGGCCGGACCGGTATTCGCTAAAGCGACCAATAACGAATTAAAAATTGGCATTTCTCAGGAATTCGACTCATTAAATCCCATTCTATCCTCCATGACGGCTTCGTCTTATATTCGCTACATTGTTAATCGACGTTTGACAAATCTAGATAGCGACAGCAAATGGCAGGCGCAAATTGCGAAAGAACTGCCTACGATTGAAAATGGCTTAGCTAAAATTGTAACAGCTGATGGTAAAAAGAAAATCGTAACCCAATGGGAAATCAAAGACTCCGTTAAATGGGGCGATGGAACGCCATTAACATGTGACGATATTATCTTCTCGCGAACAGTGGCGCTATCTAACAACGTCAGCATTCCTGAACGTGAAGTGTACGAGCAAATCGAAAAAATCGATGTTGATCCCAAGAATTCGAAAAAATGTACATTTACCTATCAAAAAGCGATTTGGAATCACGTGAATCAGCTAGGTACATTCTATTTATTACCTAAACATCTCGAAGAGAGCGTCTTTAATAAATATAAAGACCAAAAAGAAGGCTACGAGAAAAACTCGAACTATACAAAGAACCCAACTAACCCAGGACTATACAACGGCCCGTATGTCGTTTCTGAATTAAAACTGGGCGATCATATCTCGATGGTTCCGAATAAACATTTTTATGGTGAAGCACCTAAAATAAAGCGTATCATCATTAAATTGATACCAAACACCGGGACGTTGGAAGCCAATTTACGTTCAGGCACTGTCGATAAAATTTCAGTGTTAGGTTTAACATTCGATCAGGCGATCTCGCTCGAGAAGAAAATTAAAACAGAGAACGCTGACTTTACCGTCGTTTTTGAGCCCAGCGCCGTGCACGAACACATCGATCTAAACTTAGATAATCCCATTTTAAAAGATATTAAGGTTCGAAAAGCGTTAGCAACTGCTATCGACAAAGAACAACTAGTTAAATCGCTTTTCGAAGGCAAACAACCAGCATCACTGCATTTCATCACCCCTAAAGATCCTTGGTACACCGACGATCCAAAGTCTGTAACAACATATCGTTATTCGAAACGCCAAGCCGCTAAGATGCTAGATGAAGCTGGTTGGAAAGAAGAAAAAGATGGCTACCGTTATAAAGACGGAAAAAAATTAAGCCTAAACTTTATGACGACGTCGGGAAACAAAACTCGCGAAGCCGTTCAAGTGTATTTGCAAAATCAATGGAAACAAGTCGGCATCGAGATCATCATCAAGAATGAACCAGGCCGCGTATTTTTTGGCGAAACCACCAAGAAACGTCGCTTTGATATGGCGATGTACGCTTGGGTAGCTAATCCAGAAAACAATCCAAGATCGACTCTACATAGCGATATGATTTCAACCGAAAAAAATGGATGGTCAGGACAAAATTATCCCGGCTTTAAAAATCCCCGCATGGATAAATTAATAGAAGAGATGGATGGCGAGTTTAATCCTAAAAAACGCCTAGAACTTGCGGCAGAAATGCAAAAGATCTACACGGATGAAGTTCCTGTTTTGTCTTTGTATTACAGAACAGACAATGCGGTTATTCCTAAAAATATGAAAAACTTTAGAATTCCTGGGCATCAGTTCTCGGAAACTAATGACGTAGAACGCTGGACGATGGAGTAATCGACGTGGGAACGTATATATTAAGACGACTTATTCAAACAGTGGTGGTGATCGGCCTGATCTCCTATATGTGTTTCTATTTAATGACACTAATGCCGGGTGATCCCGTTGAATTGATGATTCAATCTAATCCTCGCATTACTTCGGAAGACATCGCTCGCCTCAGAGAACTCTACAATCTGGATCAACCCGCTTACGTTCGTTATTTTAGCTGGGCTAAAGATATCGCATCGGGCGATTTAGGCTACAGTCGTACCTATCGCGTTCCCGTACAAGAATTGATGGGTCCACGTTTGAAAAATACATTTGTCTTGTCTTTCATTGCGCTTTTCCTCTCTTTAGCAATCGCATTGCCACTTGGAATTTACTCGGCGTTAAAACCAGGAAGTCGTGTCGATTACTTTGTTAACTTTTTATCCTTTGGCGGGATTTCAATTCCGTCGTTTTGGCTCGGTTTAATTCTGATTATTATCTTCTCCGTCCAGCTTGGAATTTTGCCTGCGGGCGGAACCGAAACGATTGGTGTTGAACATCAATCCACTTGGGCCTTCATTAAAGATCGCGCGCTGTATTTAATTCTGCCAGTGATGTCACTAAGTGTACAATCAATCGGTGTGTACGTACGCTATATTCGTTCGTCAATGATGGAAGCCATGAGAAATGATTTCATCCGTACAGCTAAAGCGAAAGGTTTAAGCCGTGCTGTTGTTGTATGGAAACATGGTTTTAGAAACGCGTTAATTCCTTTGGTCACCATTTTCGCACTCAGCTTTTCAGGAATTTTTTCCGGCGCTATTTTAACAGAAACAGTGTTTGCTTACCAAGGTGTGGGAAAACTAGTTTACGATTCTATTATGGCAAATGATTACAATGTGGCTATGATCTCATTCATTATTTCGGTGAGCATGGTTTTATTAATGAACCTTTTGGCGGATATATTATATGGATTTGCAGACCCAAGAATCTCTTACACATAACAACCAGAAAGAGCCTAACATGTCATCACCTCACAGCTCATTAAATGAAGTCGAACGCAAAGCTTTGGAATCAGCGTTGCCAATGTGGAAGATCGTGTTCTTTCAATTCAAAGAACACAAAATGGCCTTCTATTCTGCGTTCGTAATTTTATTTTTCCTGATCGTTGCGTTGTCGGCAGAACTCATCACAAAAGTTACCGGGCTAGATCCCAATCGCCAAAACGTGGGTGCACGCTATTTAGCGCCGATGACTCGCGCAGAAGCCACAGATGACATCAAAGAATCTGCAGTGGAAGTTTATATCAATCAACACTCGGACGAAGCTAAAAAATTAGCCACTGAATTAAGAGCACAAAAGATCATCGCAGCCAGCGAAGATCCAGCCAATGACAATCAGGATGCATTGTTCACACTGATGACTAAACCGACGGAAGAGATCAAAGCGACTTTGGCTCAGCTGAAAGATGTTGATTCAACTCACTACTCAGCAATCCTAAAAACGTTCAGCACATTTCACATTTTCGGCACTGACGAAGTCGGCCGCGACGTTTTCATACGCCTGATTTACGGCGCCCGCGTATCGATTGGTGTGGGTATCATGGTGGCTTTATTTAGCGCCTTTATTGGCTTACTTATCGGCGGCATTGCTGGCTTTTACGGCGGCAAAATTGATATGTTATTGATGCGAGCAACCGATGCGTTGCTGTCGCTGCCAACAATCCCTATTCTAATTGTTTTTTCTGCTGTGGATTTATCAAAACTACCCATGATTAAGCAGATGATGAATCCTAGTTACGAGAGCATCATTAAAATGTTCGTCATTATGTGCTTATTTTCCTGGATGACGGTAGCACGCCTTGTTCGTGGCAGCATCTTAAGTTTGCGCGAAAGAGAATTTGTATTAGCAGCAAAAACTTTAGGCGCGAATGATGCTACTATCATCATTCGTCATATGTTTCCCAACGTAATTGCGCCCATGCTTGTGGCAATTACATTAGGCATTGGTAGTTCGATCATTTACGAGTCAGCACTGAGTTTTCTTGGACTGGGAATTATGCCACCCACACCGAGCTGGGGAAATATGCTAAACAATGCTCAGGAAGTTATTTACAAAAATGTTTGGTTGACTGTTCTGCCTGGTCTTATGATTTTCATTACTACGGTTTCGTTTAACTTTGTGGGGGATGGACTACAAGACGCCGTCGATCCTAAGTCGATTCGGAGATAATTCGGGGGAAAGAGAACGGGGGAACCGGGGGCAACCGTAACGGAAACCGTACGGTCTCCGTACCGCCACCGCATCCGAGGCCGTCACCGTACCGCATCCGTCCCGCGACCGAGACCGGGGCAGCTACCGCGACCGTTTAACAGGGACCGTCACCCTGCCCGGTCCGTTTTACTGCTTCCGTGCGGTTTTTTCCGTTTTTGGTCGGCTTAATCTGAAAACCATTGCTCCTAATCGGTCGGCACTTTTTAATAGGTTGGGATCATTTATACTTTCTAGAATTAGAATGGCCTGACACTCTCGAATGCTTCCGTAAGCCATTGCATAAAAACGACGTTGATCTTCCATAGTTCTTTTTCCGGAACCTTCGGCAAGATTCAAAGCGATGGATGAACTTGCTCGCAAGAGCTGATCTTTTAAAAACTGGGGCAGTTTTAAGCATTTACAATTATCATAAAACTCTTTGGCTAAAATAAAGGCATCAAATTTTTCAATCATACCAACCACCAAAGCAATCCCTAAACCACAAACGGCACGGCCCCGGCGACGGCCTCAGTTAAACGGTCGCGGTAGCTGCCCCGGTCTCGGTCGCGGGACGGATGCGGGACGGTGACGGCCTCGGCTACGGAGACCGTACGGTTTCCGTTACGGTTGCCCCCCGTTCCCTCCTCCCACTACGCACCGAAGAACAGCTAGACAAACCCACCCCAATTTGATGAATTTATCCTATGGGAAAATCATGGAAAAATGCGGGTAAATCCGAAAATGCGGCGAAAAAAGGACAAATCTTCACTAAACTAGCGCGCGAAATTATGGTCGCGACCAAAGCTGGTGGCCCTGATCCCGCGGCCAATGCCCGTTTACGTCTGGCGATCGATGATGCCAAAGCATTATCCTGCCCAAATGATACAATTGAACGCGCGATCAAAAAAGGTTCTGGCGTTCTAGCTGATGGCGAAATCATCGAAGAATTAACTTACGAAGGCTATGGTCCTCACGGTGTCGGTGTTATTGTCGAATGCCAAACTAATAACAAACATAGAACAGCGCCGGAAGTACGGACGCTTTTTAAAAGTCACGACGGCGCCCTGGGAGAATCAGGTTCAGTGGCGTGGATGTTTGACCGCGTTTCATTAATCGAAGGCAAAAAAGATGGTACTTTTGATCCTGAAGAAGAAGCCATCGAAGCCGGTGCTAATGACGTTGAAAAAGATGAAGGGTCGTATTTGTTTTACGGCGATCCAGAAAATTTAGATTCAATCAAAAAAGCTCTAGCCGCGCGCAAATGGACCATCACTAAAGCTGAATTATCGTACAAAGCTAAAAATATCACCGAACTGAATGAAGCTCAGCTAAAAGACGTTCATGAATTTTTAGAAGAAGTTGATGAATTTGATGACTCTCATCGAGTTCACGCTACAATTAAGTAAGAATGAATAAATTGATCCAGACGCAAGCCTTAGCACAACTTTTAGAAATCGAACCCTATACACTGCTCGGCTTGCTTCTGTTTGTGACCTACCTTTTTTACCGATTCTTCTTAAGAGATGCTTCGGAAGAGCGACACAAAAATATTCAAAATCATTTCGCTAATATCACTCGGCACTTTTTAGTGCTGAGTCTTTTGTTTTTTACATTCTTGATTTTAAACGAAGTCGATACCGAGTGGACACACTTTCGCCGAATCGCGCCTTATGTAGGTCTTGTTACATTGATGTGGGGCATGATTGTTTTCGTCAAAACATGCCGCCTGATCGTTCTTCAATATCTTTTCATGAGCTCGATGCAAACAGGTGTACCCTTACTCCTTGTTAATATTTTCTCGCTATTGCTATCGATCGTTCTTGTGTTCTGGACGGTCTCTAATGTGTTCGGAGTGCAGCTCGCTCCATTGCTGGCGACTTCGGCCGCCTTCTCGATCATTCTGGGTTTGGCCCTTCAAGATACATTGGGTAATTTGTTTGCCGGCATCGCTATGCAGGTCGACAAAACATTTGAAATTGGCGACTGGGTTGAAGTTGTTTCTGGCCCCCAAAAAACGGTCGGCAAAGTAAAAGAACTCACGTGGCGTTCAACGATCATGGACGGTTTTTTCGATGAAGTGATAACAATCCCAAATCGAATCATGGCTCAAGCGCAAGTCTATAACTTCTCGCCAAAAGAAACACCCATCGTTCGCGCAGTGGTTTTCCGGATGGTTCACGGAGTAAACCCAGATCAAGTCAAAGAAGTCCTAGAATCCTCAGTAGCCGGCCTAAGCGACATCCGAGGAATTCCGTCGCCATTATGCTACATCAGCGACGCCAACGAACACTTCCTATCATTCAAGTTAGTCTTCAACATAGACAACTACGGCGCCCAATTCATACTGTCAGATAAAGTCTACAGAAAAGGCTTCGAAGCTTTGCAAGCCGCCGGCTTAAAAATGGCACGCCCATTCATCGAGCTACACGGAATACAAAAACCCTTCGACGACATACCACCAAGAACGACTTAAGTTACACACAGATAAATTCGGTACGGCTAGGTGCCCCCGGCGTGGGAGGTTTTTTAAGTTGGAGCGGGAGGTTTCCCTTAAAAAAGCGCCAATTCAAGCTAGGCGCTCCCAGCTCGGTCTTCCTTTTGAGGGCTTTTTTTTAAAGACATGAAAAAAACGAGTTCCGCAGACAGGCGTTCAGCGCCGGCGAG
>CAZCHT010000116.1:0-14387 GCA_964498705.1 uncultured Bdellovibrio sp.
AAGCAAAGTTTAACGGATAGTGATAATTTCGTTATCTACAATTCCAGTGACTGAAATTGATCCACTGCCTTGAGTAAACTGAACAATCAAAGATCGTTTCGGTAGTGGACGTTTAGACTCATAGGTACCTGTTTTAGTATATGAGTACAAAGCAGCTCCTGGTATACCAGGCAAATTGAACTGAATATCATTCTTGGAGAAAACCGTCTGACCTTCTGGCAGCCAAATTAAGTAATAATTAACCGGTACAAATCCTTGAAATGCGACATCAGCATAGCCGACTTCGCGCAAAGTCTCGGCAGAGCTTCCAAAGTAAAATATCACTTTCGTATTTTTGAAGCCTTGCAAAGCCTGATGCTCAAAAATAATTTTTAAACACGAATCCGTTTGATTTAGATCAAAAAACTTTCTCCAACTATCTAACAAAGGTTGCATATTAAATGAATGCCCCTGAACCATGAAATTCTTCAAACAGAGTGTTTCCATCCGATCTGGCAGCTCGTAAAAGAAACTTGAAATTCTAGAAAAGTTATTTGTATCCTCGGGTGCCTGCAGAATCATTTCTACATATGACTCTGACATTATATCACCCATTTTACCCATATGAGGTAACCCAAAAACATGGCCCATCTCGTGAACCAATGTTAGGTACAAAAGTGCTCCCTCGTTTTGTTTCCAAATATCTTGTTTCTTTCCAACCCCGCGAAACGCCAGTGATCCTTGGGTTGGAGAAACATATACAAAACCTTTAGCACTCATTGTTGAAGGAGCGTAATCAGTACGGACACTGACCGCACCAAACTCGTTTGGTTTTTGTAAATAACGAAATTGTTCGTCATCTAAAACACCAAACTGAAATTTTATATCTAATAGTTTATCGTCACAAGGAACCTGATTAAAAGTTTGAGTGGCAATTTTTAAAGGACCGAAATCTGTAAGTGTTGGCGTTATTGAAAACGAGAATTGCTTTTTCCAATATGCAATTGATTTCTGAATTTGAGTATCGGCAAATTCTGCCGATACTCCGAAATTTTTCTCATCAATCTGAATGCAATATCGAACTGTAGAAATATTATTCAAAAACCATGGATTACGAGAGTCTTTTAGAAGGCCTCCCCCACCGCTTGACCATGAGCCACCCGCAAATGCGAACGAGCTCAAAATAAAGTTTAGGAAAATAATTTTCATCATGAGAAACCCCTACCAACTCTGCTTTGGGAAAGCAAATTGTTATTGTTTTACACAAACCACAGTATTGTGTTCTTTTTCCAAATACAGACCTGCAGCCAACATCGGTGAATCAATTTGGGCAACTGCCGAAGCGGATTGGCCTTCAATTCCAATATAGCAGCTTAGTAATTTTGGCTGACTATTGAACAGTATACACCCTGCATTTTTGCTTTCTGAAATTTTTGCACTCACTTGATTTTGCGTATCGGTATCAAAGGTAAAAGTTGCCATAGCCTCTGCGTTTACGAATGTTTTGCAATCGTAGACCGCAGCATTTACTTGAGTGACCGTTAAAATTGCTAATAAAATCGAATATAGTTTCATACTTTCTCCTTAGTTAAATTCACCAGTTAAGTTCACCAAGTTCAGTCTTGGCTTGAACCCAAACTCTCATCAGCAGAGAAAATAGTAAATTAACTAGTTAACAATATATCAACTTTATATTACACTAAAAGTTAACATGGATATTTACACCTATACCGACTACAAAATCTTAGTCCGCGATATAACAAATGATCTTCGCCATAAGTATGGCCAACGCTATACCTTCGAGAAAATGGCGAACGCGTGCGGTATTCAAAAGACCTATCTTTCGCGAGTCCTTAATGGAAAAGGTCACTTGAGCGCCGATCAGCTATATTCTGCTTGCGAGTATTTAGGACTGTCCCCAATCGAAGCCGACTTTGTCGATTGCATGCGTGAGTTCCAAGTGTCTATTAATTTAAAGCGTCGGGAACGTTTAAAAAAGAAAATGGAATCCCTTCGCAACAGCCGCTTAAAAACGGAAACTGCCGTTAAGTTAAATACAGTACATGATTCTGAAAAAACGTGGGAATACTATTCAGATTTTAATTTGCACCTGACTCACCTGCTACTTACAATTCCTGAGTACGCGCAGTCTTCGGAAAAAATTAGCGATATTTTAAAAATATTACCCACCGAACTAGAAAAGAAAATTCGAAAACTCGAAAATTGGGGATTGGTAACACGTAAAGGATCAAAGCTTGAAGTAAAATCCTTCAATCAACACCTGCCTGAAAACTCCGCGGCTTTCAAAACCTTTGCTGTTTCCCAACGTCTTAAAACTATTGAAAAACTAAATCGCGAAAAAGAAGAAAATGACTATTTCTTTTCCGCTCTCATTTCAGCCGACACTGGTTTTCAGACAAAACTGAGGAAACAAATCCTTTCTTTACTTGAAGATGCTCGCAAGCAAACCGAGAAATCTGAGCCGGAGCATGTGTATCAGTTGAATATCGATTTTTTTGCTTGGAAGTAATTGACCCCAATCGCGAGAGGTATCCTTTCCTATTTAAGTATCTCGCGATATCGGGCTGTCGACGTGAACCTGCATTTCCTAGACGCCAGATGCTTATATGTATGCTCGGACATCCAATCTCAAATACAGTGGTTCGGAGAACCAATTTTGGATTCCCCGGCTTCTGGAATTATTTTGAAGCAGGTCTATTGACCTTTTCACCTTTTACTTTTTTTATTCCTTTTTCTTTTCGGAAATAATCAAAAGTACGCGAAGGACAACTTTTTTGACTTTCAAGGTAGGTCTTTTGTAATTGGGCAAATGAAAGACTATTTATCTCGGCGACTCCATCCCTATTCTCGCACAACAAGAAAGGTGTGCTCTCTATCCCCAGGCTTTTCTTTTTCTCTCTAACAACTTCATTAAATCTAGTGTTGAGTAAAAACATGTTAATAGCTAAATCCATAGTGCCAGCGCCATAGACAGGCCGATCTCCCATCTTGATTCCTTTTAGACATGAGTTTCCTACAGATTCGGTGGAGCCGAAGACTCCATATCCATTATAACCCTGGATTTTCAAAGCCACTAACTCATCTTTACTTTTTCCTGCGACATTCACACGTTTTGGAATAGTTTTAGTTTTATCTCGCAAATGAATTAGGGCTAATGTCGATTTAACCTGACTAATGGTTTTACCGTAATCGGATTTACTATCGTACCTTACGTCGATACAGCAGGAGCCTGAAGATCTAAACTTACCGAGAGAAATTTCCAACAGAAACTTCTCTTTGGCTTTAAAGAAATCTTTTTCTCCTATTTTTTCCATATAAGAATATACATCACCACTCGAAACACCATTGTTTCTTAAGGGCGCATCTTGTTCGTTAAAGATTTTTGAGTCCTTGTCCAAAAAAGTAAGAACTGGATTGTCCGCCGTGTCTGGATTGTCATTAAGAATACAAATTTTTCCCAACTCATTGCCCTTAGGAAGATTAATCATATTTGGCGTTTTAGTTTTCTTTTGAAGTTTTCCATCTTTTACAAAACAGTTCATTGCCGCCACAGCTCCGCTCGCGTCGATCGGCAGTCTTCCGTAAATTCTCTGATAGGAACTGCTATCAAGTTCAGCTCGTTTCGAAGAACTAGTGGGTGGATGCTCAACAAATTTTATCGCCCCAACTAAATATGGGTCCATTTTATTTAGCAAAGAAAGCTCTACGAGCTCGTCAATATCTAACTTAGAAACACTTTCAGAACTTCGATTTCTATAAATGGAATCAACTGGCAATGTGAAAGACATGAGATGAGAATCCTTAGCTAGCTTTGACGTATCAAAGCATTCCAATTGGTGAGTTTTAAAAATTTCACATATATCTTCAGATTCCGAATTTTTAGAAATTGAAAAAGACTCTAAACCCCCATTTTTGCATTGTACTTTAATATCCAATCCAAATGACATGGATGATATAAAAATTAAGATCGCTGTAATTCTTCTAATCCGCTGAATTTCCACAAAATTTAATCGGCAATTATCCTAATGGACGAAACTATACAAAGGTATGGATTCGTCCACCCTTAACAAGACAGAATATCTACCGTTCTACTCACTCGATGGTGGAAGCGTATCCAAAACCTCAGGTCGTCACATTTTTTAAAATAGCGTCTGTCGCAAATTGAAAGATTCCACTCGTCGCGTAATACAAGACTAACGAGGACGGCAGCGCCGACATAAAAATAAAACTGATAACCGGTAATAGCTTGCCCATCATTGCTGCCGACTGGGGATTTCCCGCACCCGAAACTCCATTATTCTTGAACTGCAAATAGGTTGTTAGCGCCACAAGTACAGGCAGAATATAAAGTGCATCGGGCGTCGCCAGACTCGGAATCCACACAAACGAAGCCCCGGCCAAATTCCGCGCACTAGAGATGGCTTGATACATCCCAAGAAAAATTGGGATCTGAGCGAAACTCAAAATTAAAGCCGTCCAAGTTTTGATTCCACTCTTTTCCTTTAGAGTTTGAATCTCTTTAAAGGCTCGAAGCGGATCTGCTTTCAATTCTGCGGTAAGCCGATCAATTTCGGGCTGGATGCCGCGAAGACGTTTTTGCTGAACGTAACTAAAAATCTGTAGAGGTAACAAGAAAATGCGAATCCCAAGCGCCAACGCAATGATTGCGAGGGCCCAATCGCCGAACACAGTATGAAAATACGAGAGACCATCGACCAATAACAATTTAAAAAAATCCACGACATCCTCCATGTCAAAAAGAAAAAAAAAGCAAGTTCACTTTCAAAACGAATTGAAAATAGAGGATTTAAATCTGAAGGGGGTCGTTAAATTGAAGCAGAAGGTTTCGCTCGAAGACTAGGTCGACGGCTCTATGGAACCCAGTCAACCGCAGTTCAACTAGGTGGAAATCTAATTTAAATAGTGATTCACAGATCTCACCGACAAACGAATAGACCTGATGGCTTTCAGGCAACGGATAGCCGCCAAGGAAAAAGGCGACACTACTCAGCAACGCCCACGCGAACTTAAAAATGAATTTATCCAAATGACGAATCACCTCGGAAGAATGGGTACGATCCCTTTTCCTGTCAAGGCGGCCCAACGACAAAATTTGATTTACCAAGCCATTGACCTTTCGGGTTCTACGGTTCTTGTCACAGCCCTTCTATTTTGATAGACCCTCTAAATGCTTGAAATACCACCACCAGCAGAATTTCCCGAAATCCTTTTTCAAGATGAGGATATTTTAGTTTTGCAAAAGCCGGCGAGCTGGTTTGTGTATCCTCCCGATTATAAATTTAAAGGTCGCACGCCGATGCTGCCCACATTGACGAAGTGGCTTCTTCAGGAGCATGACCTGCGCGCATTCCCGGCTCACCGTTTGGATGCCGCCACTGAAGGAGTGATGATTTTTGGTCTGACTAAAGAGGCCACGGCCAATATCAATCATCAGTTTAAAAGTCGTCAGGTTAAAAAAACGTATTACGCCGCTATTCGTGGCTGGATGCCTGAAACAAATGGTGTGATTGAAAAACCATTGCCGATAGCATCAACCGGCGAAATTGCGGAATCGATTACTCACTATCGAACGTTATCGCAAATTGAATTGCCTTACAAAATTAACAGCCCCCACCCAACCAGTCGCTATGCCTGGCTAGAGGTTTTGCCGCACACCGGGCGATGGCACCAAATTCGTCGACATTTCGATATGTGCGCACATCCATTAGTGGGAGACCGCGAGCATGGAGATTCCCACCACAATCGATTCTTTCGCGATCAACTGGGGATTAACGGACTTTGTTTATTTGCGGCGGAGTTGCGCTTGGTGCATCCGACGTCTGGGGAGGAACTCGTGTTGAAGGGAGTGAAGACGGCGCGGTTTGGGAAATTGGAAGAGCTTTTTTTGCAAAAAGATAAGCAGGTTTTCAATTGAAACTATATCTTCTAATTATATTTGCAATTGCCGCCATGATCCGAATATATGGCCTAGACAAAAAATTTTACTGGATAGACGAGGTTTCAAGTTCATTTGTTATCACAGGCAACTGGCCCGAGAAAATTGATGATAAACTCACAAACTCCCATGGAAAAACTATTACGGCGGGTGATGTTTTAGATGCACTCGAAAAGGACCCCGATTTTAATTCATCAAATCTATTGTCGGCTTTAGCAAAACGAGATCCACAGCATTCGCCTTTGTATTTTTTAGTGGCCCAGAAATGGGCGGCGGTATTTGGATCTCGGGCTGAAAACTTAAGACTACTCGCAAGTCTATTTGGAATTTTGAGTCTAGTCGCTTTCACTTGGTTATGTCTGGAACTTTTCAAATCCTATTTCATAGCAGTTATCAGTTCTTCAATTTTGGCGTTGGCACCATTTCATATTTTATATAGCCAGCAGAACCGAGAATACAGTCTTTGGTTTTTGATGATTTGCGTTTCAACCGCCCTTTTATTAGCCGCAAATCGAAAAGGTACACGAATCTATTGGTTGGCCTACGGAGTGTCGGTATCAGTAGGACTATATAGCTTTCTGTTCTTCCTTCCCTTTCTGTTAGCACATATGCTTTTCCAAATTTACGAATGGCGAAGATCAAATAACCCGTATATTAAATCATTTATTATTTCTTTATCGCTAGGACTTGTGAGCTTTCTACCCTGGCTAATAAATATTTTGTTGAGCGTTGAGAAAGTTAATAACCTTAACGATTGGTCTTCAAAACCAGTAAGCGTATCTATCTATTTACAAACAATGGCTTTGAATTTCTCGAGACTTTTTGTAGATTTCAATTTGCAGACTTTTCGCCCGCTTCCTATATCAAATGCTCCCATATTAATTTGTATCTTTTTTGTGGTTTCGTTAATTATTATGAGCCTTGCCTATACTACAAAAAATCTGACGGCTGGATACAGAGTACTTTTAGTTTCGATGTTTGCTGTGCCTATGCTTTTCCTGCTTTCTATGGATGCTGTTAAAGGGGGTATCCATGCGTTAGTAGGGCGTCACCTATTACCTACATGGATTGCTGTCTATCTAGCTGTTGGATTCTTCGTCGCATCTGTATTGAAATCACCGATACGCCTTCATCGCTATTTTGCCGGAGGAGCTCTGGGTCTACTTTTTGTTTTAGGAATTCAATTTAGTTGGAACTACCTTCCTGAAAAACGCT
Organism: uncultured Bdellovibrio sp.; assembly: GCA_964498705.1. Taxonomy (GTDB): domain Bacteria; phylum Bdellovibrionota; class Bdellovibrionia; order Bdellovibrionales; family Bdellovibrionaceae; genus UBA2316. Next base: position 7,172 of record CAZCHT010000116.1, read on the forward strand.
GGTGGCCGCTAAAACCGGAAAATCTAGCAAATGCCTCTGCCGAAATTGTGAAATCTAAAGCGGAGATATTAATTACCTCTGCGCCACTTGAAACGAAACAGTTTATCACTGTGAACTATTATTTGGATAGGAGTTTTCCGGTTTTAATAGTTCCGGAAGGACTTGGTTTTATAGAGTTGAAGGGTTATCGGAAAATTGCGGTTTTTCGCCCGACAGAAGATTTAAATAATGCTTTAAGTAGGGAATATTTACTTACGAAATTTAATGATGAGTTGTGGATTGGCGAGAGAAAATGACATTATTTTGGCATACTTGGCCCAAGAAGATAACCGTCTTGGGCCAATAGGATTCAATTTTACATCTCGAAATGATGTTAAGAATTACCCGACAGATTTTAAAGCAATGATAGCAACTCACATGAACCTATTGATTCAAATAGGTTATGCTTTAACATCAACTTGAATTGACCGATATCCAGCAGAGTAAGGACCTCAAAATCGATTTCATTTTACAACCTATTTATATAGGCGATTTAGACTCTCAACACTTTGCTGATATGTGAGATCATTTGCTAAAGCACCAAGCGAACCGATTGGCACTTGCGATACTTGATTCAGAACTGAACCTAGCTGTGGATCCCTAATTCTACCGGCAATTGCTCCCATTAAATGTTGAAAATTTTTTAAACAATCAACAAGTTGCAGTCGAGCTTGAAACTCAAAATCTTTAATATGGATCATCAGGATTAGTGCGACCTGTTTTGGGGTTAATCTTAAAATGAGATCATCATAAACATCAATCGCGGATCGGGCCACACCATATCCATTTCCTATTCGACACATTACAAGTGTTTTAAGATATGAAATTTCAATCGATATAGGTACTTCGCCGCTTGCAGGTACAAATTTTTGAAGCGCTCTAGCATGCGGCTCTTCGTAGTGAAAATTATTATACCCATTGTGCGATATCCAAAGCCGCTGAATGCAAGAATGGATTTCGACTGCCCGATTATCACTGGGTAAATATGCCAACCCTCCAACAGTGTCGAGAAGTTGACGAATCAATTTTGTTTTATCAACGTCACCATTTGCAGCTAAGGTCGCATAATATAAGCCTGCTGAATGCCTAATATTATCAGTAGCGTTTCTCCATAAAACAGGTGCAACCAATAGAACGTTATTCCTTGCATTACTAGCAAGAGCTGGGTCACTATACATACCAAATAGAGTTCGAGAGAAAGACGCTAAAATATCTTCAGGTAATCGAATCAGAGCCGGTTCGATTGGCAAAATATCCGACTGCGTAAATGTTTTTGTCCTGATATTATTTAAAAGTCGCTTCACTTCTAGCACAGGCCCCGTAGGATCTTTGGACAGTACTTCTTTCTGACATGTCTCTAGCCAAGAAACAACTTGCAATCCAGTAAGTTGATTTTGATTCGGATGGGCGGCACTTGCATGGTTACGCATGCTTCTTATGTAATCAAGATGCCTGAAGCCAAGATCGCTAATTATTCCAGTTGTTAAACAACCCTTTACTAATTCCCAATCATCAAGCTCCTTCAGATCATCCGCTGTTCGCAATCTAGATCGACGCTTTAAATCCGTAACAACGCTATCAAAAAAATAGTCTAAATCGAATTGAGCAACCTTCTCTCTTAGATTTGAAACCGTTTCATTCCACAAAAAATTTAATGCGGCGTCAAATAGGCCCGCAGCACAAGCGGCTACAAATTTTGATATATACACTGCGCGCGCAAGTTGGCTCGCATTAAGTTCAGCCGCTATATCGGGAATATTTTTGATCACCTTCATTCGCTCAGAAACTGGAACGAGAATGTTTTCAGCAGGAAGTCCTATTCCTGTCAAATATACCGATAAATCTTGAGAAAAATTATCTATAGATAAATTTCTTCCTGAGGCTATCGGCAACTTCGATGAGTTTAACGGATTAGAAGACACGAAATTCTCCTTTTTTTAAATAAAAAATCAAGTGGTGCGAACTTCAAAATCACTGAAAACATTTAACTATTTTCAATTATCTACTAAACTTACTTTTAAACTTAGACCAGCGAACAATATAGCTTTTATACATTTCAGGTAGTTCCCCCGAATATTGAGTAAAAAAAGATTCCACTTCGTTAGTTGTTTTTTTGGACTCCCTTAAGCTCGCTTCTAGATTCGATTTTATTTGTCGTAATAATTTGTGAGCTTCTCTATCAGAGTTTATATCCGCCAGCGATAAGATGGCGTCTTCAACTAAGGTAATATTTAGTTCGCAATTCTTTCCGCCCTTTTCTAATTGCTGTTTCAAATACGAGTTAATCGCTGCAATTGTATTTCGATATGACTCTACTTCAGCCAAATCGTGCTTTAATACTAATTCCTCTCTTGACACTCTAAAATCAATTTTTACTAACCACTTGGAATAAATCTCTCTAAAAAGGGGCGCTAGAAATAGGTAAGCAGTGGTAAAAAATAGCGGTAATAAAAGCAATTGGTAATCGGAAGAATCTGCAATATAGGCATCGATAGCAACGATTTTGTCTGTTTTTGGTACTGCTTCATAAATTAGAATAAGTGGAACTTTCCAGTTTATTAGCAGCCACGAAACCATGAAAACTCCCGACATAGGGCTGCTAACTCTGTCTTTTACAGATTGAAAAATAGATTTAAAAGGATTTTCAGCATCGTTGGAAATCGAATTAGCAGACATCTACTCTCCTATATTTGTCGGTCCAGTACATTTCGGAAGTAAATTAATTTAGTTTAATCAATTTATTAGAACTAAGAATGGGACATTCAGATTGAGAATATGATTTATTTTGGAACGCAACTTACACTCTGTTTAATTTTCCCCCAATATTTACGAACGCGAAATTATTTTCTTTAACAACTCTGCTCTCTAACCCACTACAAATGGCACTTACGTTTAGAATTTTAAACACAACATAGAAGATCAACTTAATACTCGCTTTAATTTAACAGATAACGATTTTAACAAGTCTGTCCAAACTCTAGACAATCCTGTAACTCCTCCCTAATCCCCCATTTCCCCTTCCCCTCAGTCCCGTTTTCAACTATACCAATCCCCATCAAACCGGGGTTCATATGAAAATTTTAAAGACGTTTCTTATTTTAGGTACCGCATTGTCATTAGCTAACTGTACTAGTAACAATAGTTCTGACACTGTTGTGGCTGGTGGTGGTGGACCTTCGCCTCAAACGCCTGCTGATACGGCTAAACAGCAAGCCGAGCGGATTTCTGATTCTTATTTGAAACTTGGGATTGTTAAAACGGGTGGCGTTTTTAAAACTACTACCAAGCAGGTTTTAGGGTATGAGGTAGACAGTACTTTGCGAGCTTTCGGAAAAGATGGCTTTGTTGTTACTGCCGTTACGTCTAATTCTGCTGGGTACACTTTGTTTGCTTCTAAACCAAGTGAGTCGACTCAAACGTATACTACTCAGATGCAGCAAGTTTCTGGTTATGAAGCCGCTAGTACTCTGAAATCTTTTGGCCAAACAGGATTTGTTGTTACGGCTGTTACGGCTAACTCTGCCGGGTATACTTTGTTTGGCATGAAACAAGAAAACTCTACTCTGACTTATGATACTCGCATGGATCAGGTCTATGGCTATGATATAGCTAGCATCCTGAAATCATTCGGTAGTGAAGGTTTTGTTGTTACGGCTGTGACTAGCAACTCTGCTGGATACACCTTGTTTGGTATGCGCCCATCGGGAGTCACCCAATCATTTGCCACTCAGATGAAACAGGTCTATGGATACGAACTAGATAGCACATTGACTTCACTTGGCCGCGAGGGCTTTGTTGTTACGTCCGTTACCACTAACTCTGCCGGCTATACTTTGTTTGCTATGAAATCCGCAAACTCGACGCAAACATACGCGACTCAAATGAAACAGGTCTATGGGTACGAACTTGAAAGCACCGTTCGATCTTTGGGCGAACAAGGCTTTGTTGTTGCTGCTGCCACCACGAATTCTGCTGGGTACACTTTGTTTTTCTATAAGTAAGTTATATCTACCAATTTCACAGATACGCATCCATCTTCCGTGCTCCAAACTCCTTCATCGCCGCCCTTTGATTGCAAGTGCGGCATAGTAATCGAAGATTCTCTTTAACATCCAACCCACCCTTCGCTTTCGGGTGGATGTGATCCACCTCCAGCGCATAGGTTGAATCGCAGTTCTGGCATTTGCCGCCGGCCTTGCGGAATACTTCACGTCTGATTTCTGCTTTGGAGTTCTGAACAATGTCGCGATGTTTCCTGGACGTTGCGACTTTTTCTTTCGTCGGTTTGGCTGGGTCTAATTGTTCTATTCCCATATCGCATAACTTCTCGAACAGTTCTCCCAATTGTATATCTGGATTTTTGTGAGCCAGTAATCCTTTTAACTTTTCAATTTTATCTTGCAGAGTTTTTGCGGCTTGAAATTTAATCTCTACCTTTTCTTCCGTGATGATTCTGATTTGATCTGGCTTTGTCGGTACCTCGGCCGAGGCCATTGATACGGTGATTCGTTCAGCATCGCGGATTGGTTTGGCGCTGATCTTCTGGAACACCTCTTGCTTTTGTTCCTTTGTAAATTCCTTGCCTGCGTATTTTTTTTCTTGATTGAAAAGCGACTGAGCTAAACTGATGTGACTGAGCGAGATTTCACCACTGGCGATTTGTTCTTCGATTTCTGGAATTTCTTTTAACAACCGCATCGCCGCGATTCGTCTGTAGGCTTGATCATCGGAATAGCCCAAGTGTCGTGTCGCAAAGTCGTGCAGGGATTTGTAGCCTAGATCACTGAACAAGCGTCGTCGTTCTATTTCGCGGAAGTGATGTAGAACTTTCGTCAATAGCTCTCGCTCTTCTTTTGCTAAGGCCTCTACTCTTGAAATTAATACGTTGTCGCCGATATTTTTTAGGTTCATCGCTTGTCTCCTTCGTCCTCTGGAGAAAGCTTATCATGGGTTTTTAGCACCGGGTTTTTGTCGCTCTATTTGGATTAGTCGGGAGATATTTTTTCCGGCTCACCGGGACAGGGCGTTTGAAATTTAATTTAACCATAGCCTGATGTGCTTATGTATATCGAGCCATGAGATCTATATCTATGATCATAGAATAAACGAACATCTGCGCTAAAACCATGTCAAAACAATTTTTAATTTCTCCGATGTGCTAATTAATTTTCATCCTCAGGCATTTGCTAAATAATCTAAACGTCTGCAAGACAATATGTCTCGTCTGAAAGACATATTGTCGCTTTCGTCTATGTATTCTCAGCAAACTCGCCATTTCTGATCCAAACAACTGGCACTACCATTGCTTTGAATCTATCCGAGGTTAGAATGAAAACACTTATCGTTTACCAATCAAATTATGGACAGACCAAAAAAATAGCCGCGAAGATTGAAGCAGAACTTACATTATTAAAGAAAACAGACGACGAACTGGACATCCTTGAATTATCCAAACATCAATCTTTAGAAAAGGTAAACTATCCAATAGATAGAGTCATTGTTGGAACCCCTGTTTACACTAGCCGCTTCCCAAAACAAATTTTGAAATGGATGCGTATAAATTCAGAGTTGTTGAAATCCACGGAGGTTAATTTTTTTACTGTAAGTCTAAACGTGGCAGATCCAAACCCCTCAGCTAGGAAAGCCGATGACGATTTACTGTTGAAACTTTGCGAACAATCTAGTTTAACCCCTCGCTTTGTGGCTTCGTTCGCTGGCTCTTTGGAATATACAAAATATGGTTTCATTATTAAATTCATAATGAAACGCATTAGCAGAAAAGCCGGTGGCCCAACAGATACTAGCAAAAACCATGAAATGACCAACTGGAAAGTGGTTTCAGATTTTGCCTCTGCCATTAATAAAAATGATGTCAGATCTGAATTTTATTTTCAAAATAGATTTCTTTCGGAGTTAAACCCTCAACTCAATGATTCTAGATATCAAACACGAGTCAAAGATATTCTCTCTGGCCGGCCGGTTTGCAATTGAAAATTCTGAAATACCGAATTGGCTCTCTCCTTGCATCAACAAGATGTCACAAAGCAACGTTAACCAGGAGATAAAATGAAATCACCTACTAGAAATATAGAAGCCAAGGATAAAAACAGAATCATTTGGGCCGTCGATCCTCTGCAAAGTCCACAGGAGGCGAAAAAAATATTTTTGGAAATTAAGACTTGGGCTAAGCGATTAAATTGTCAAATTCAACCGGTCGCGGTTTTTTCGCAATCAACTGATGACTATTACATAAAGTTAACGACGCTACGGGACAAGGGGATAGAAAGTTTCGCTTACAAAACTCTAAATGCGTATCTTAAAAAAGCTAACGTCAAAAATCTACTGCCGTCGCATGTAGTCTATTCACGAAGTCTATCTAATAGAGAAATGGCTGTAACGCTTTCAGAGTATGCCGAAAAAACGAATGCTTTTATTATATTCGCAAATACACGTGCAAAAAAAACATGGAACCCTTTCCGTTTGGGCGGTTTCTCAGAAACACTAGTAGCCACGTCTCGAGTTCCCGTACTGTTGCTGAATCAGTCCGCTGTAACTTCAAACAAAGTGTCTTCTATTTTATTCCCAACCAACTTCTCTCGTGAATCGAAAACGGCCCTGGAATCTTTAGCAATGATGGCCAAACCACTTAAGTCGAAAATTGTACTGTTTAATCAGGTAGAAAATCCTAATCTGTTTGTGCCTAGCTACGCCGAATTTTCCATGGCAGTAGATTGGGAAACTATGCAGAAAGACGCTGAAAAAGCGACTGCAAAAGATTTGAAAAAAATGGCTGACCAGATTAGTTCCGATGGCGTTAAGTGCGAATCGATTGTTCAGCGACAGAAAAAATCTCTAGCTAAAGAAATACTAGAATTGGCTTCAAAGCAGAATGTGGATCTAATTGCCTTATCGAGTCACCAAGGGCGACTGTCCCAAGCTTTGCTCGGTGGAACGGCTCGAGATATTCTTTTACAAGCAAAATGTCCTGTCCTTATTTTCCATCGTCCTAGGCCCGCAAGAAGCCAGCTAAAAGCGCATACTAGCAGACCAGCCTCACGAAATAAAACTCGTAAAGACGCCACGATAGAAACACCACAGGTAACTAACTAATACTTTTCTATAGGGACAACAACGTTGGTGATTGCTTTTAAAAGCAATCACCAACTATTATTTTTTT
>CAZCHT010000117.1:0-14267 GCA_964498705.1 uncultured Bdellovibrio sp.
TCCCATCAATGAATTCAGAATGGTTGATGGAGTTCGCCAAGTTAAAGTGGGCGAAACGGTTGAAGTTCTAATCGATCGTATTGAAAATGAAAACGGCATGATCGTTTTATCTAAAGATAAAGCTGACATGTTAAGAGCATGGACTGACATCACTAAAGCGGCAGAGAACGAAGAAGTGATTGAAGGAACAGTTATCGCTAAAGTTAAAGGTGGCTTACAAGTCGATATCGGCGTGAAAGCATTCTTACCTGGTTCACAAATTGATCTAAGACCTGTTCGCAACATGGACATCTTCTTAGGTAAAAAATATAAATTCAAAGTTATCAAGTTTAATAAAAAACGCGGTAACATCGTTCTTTCTCGTAGAGCATTGCTTGAAGAAGAAAGAGAAAATCTTAAGACACAAACTATCGATCAAATGCGTGAAGGATCTGTTGTGGCTGGTCTTGTTAAGAACATCACTGATTACGGTGCGTTCATTGACTTAGGCGGCATGGACGGACTTCTACACATCACTGACATGAGCTGGGGCCGTATCAAGCATCCATCTGAAGTGATCAACGTAGGTGACGAAATCCAAGTTAAAGTTCTTAAGTACGACCAAGAAAAACAACGCGTTTCTCTAGGTTTAAAACAACTTCAAGAAGATCCGTGGGGATCAGTGGCAGCTTCATACCCAGTTGGTAAAAAAGTTAAGGGTAAAGTTGTTTCTGTTACTGAATACGGTGCATTTGTTGAATTAGCAGAAGGTGTTGAAGGTCTAATCCACGTTTCAGAAATGAGCTGGACTAAACGTGTAAAACACGCGAACCAAATCGTACAACCAACTCAAGAAGTTGAAGTACAAGTTTTGGAAATCGACAATGAAAACAGAAAAATCTCTTTAGGAATGAAACAATTGATGAGCAATCCTTGGGTTGAGTTGAAAGAAACTTATCCTCCAGGAACAATCATCGAGGGCGAAGTTAAGTCTGTTACAGATTTCGGTGTGTTCATCGGAATCGAAGACGGCATTGACGGCCTAGTTCATATTTCAGATTTCTCTTGGACTAAACGTGTAAATCATCCTTCAGAAATGTTTGCTAAAGGCCAAAAAGTACGTGCGGTTGTTCTAGGTGTAGACATCGAGAACGAACGTTTCAGCTTAGGTCTTAAACAGCTTGAGAATGATCCATGGTCAAATATCGAAACTAAATACGCTATCGGAACTCAACACGAAGTGAAAGTAACTAAAGTTGCTGACTTCGGAGCATTCGTAGAACTTGAAAGCGATATCGAAGGTTTGATCCACGTTTCTGAGTTAAGCACTGATAAGATCGCTAAACCTGAAGATTTCGTAAAATCAGGCGCAACTTTAAAAGCAGAAGTTATCTCTATCGATAAAGATGCTCGTAAAATTGGCTTGTCTTCGAAATTAGTTAAATTGAGAGAGCAAAAAGCTGATGTTGACGATTATGTTAAAAAGGCGACGGCTTCTTCAAAAACTGTCTTCGGTGATGTGTTCGCAGACGCTTTAAAAGGCGTGAAATCAGACACTAAGAACTAGTTGGTCTGCAGTGGATGCTTAGGCATCCACTAAATTTCTGACATTACATATAAAGATTAAAAAGGGCTCCTACCGGAGCCCTTTTTTCGTTTAAGCTTTCCTTTACCGTTGGAGAGTAAAATGAAAAAGAGTTTCTTGGCTAAAGTTGTTATCGTTGCGCTGGTATTTCTTGTTCTTGGTTTCCTATTAAAAAAAGGTGGATCATATTTTAGCGCGGATGACGACGATGTGAAAATCGACGTTGCTAAAAATAGTATCCTTCATATGGAATTAAGTGGCGTTATCATGAATGGTAAGCGCTTCATCAAAAATTTAAATAAATACAAAAAAGAAAAAAACATTAAAGCGATTGTGATCAACATCAACTCTCCGGGTGGTTCTGTTGGACCGTCTCAAGAAATTTTTGCAGAAATTAGACGAGCCAAAGAAGAAACTAAAAAACCTATTATCTGTGTGACGACCGGAATTATGGCGAGTGGTGCCTACTACTCGGCAGTTGCGTGCGACAAGATTGTTGTTGCTCCGGGAGCTCTAGTTGGTTCTATCGGTGTGATTATGGAATTTGCTAATTTAGAAAAATTATATGATTGGGCAAAGATCAGTCGCTTCACTATCACATCGGGCCGTTTTAAAGATTCTGGAAATGAATTCAGAACCATGCGTGATGATGAAAAAGCGTTATTCCAAAGCATGATCACAGAAGTGTATCAACAATTTCGCACAACTGTAAAAGAGGCACGTAAACTAGATGATAAAATCATGGATCAATATGCTGACGGTCGCGTATTCACTGGTACCGCTGCCGTGAAGCTGGGATTTGCAGATCAAGAAGGTATGTTTGAGGACGCCGTTAATTTAGCCGCTGCCGAAGCTAAATTAGGAACTGATTTTGAAGTGATCGAAATTCCTAAACGTAAAAAATCAATTCTAGATTTTGGTGATACAAGCGAAGATGATCCTGTAAATTCAGTTGCGCAAATCAAAGGAATGTTTGCCGATCAAGCGATCGGTCAATCTGTTGAGAAGGTTTTCCGTATGAAATACTTAAACCAACCCATGATGATCATGCCGGGGTTCTGGGATTCTAAGTAGTGCGGGCTGCGTATATGGCCCAACTCTTCGTTCTCCGCGGGCGGGCGCCCTACGAGCTAGCGCTGCTAGCCCTCCGGTTGCCCTTCCTTGTGCGGCCTCGATTTGGACCATATCTGCAACCCTTGGAGATTCGCGAATGAAAAAGAATACGAAAACAACAGCGAAAGCAAAATCTAAAAAATCTCCTCAAGCAGACTTACGTAATATTTCGTTAGTTAAGAATGTTTTGTTCAAACCGGCTCGGTATAAATATATTCGTAAGCAGGAAGTTGTTAAGGGTTGTGTGTTTTGTAATTCTGCGAAATCCATTTCGATGGATACGTTGTGTGTTTACAAATCAGAATATTCGATGATTGTTTTGAATAAGTTTCCGTATAATAGCGGGCACTTGTTGGTGCTGCCTCAGCAGCATTCTGGTGATTTACTGAAATTAACCAGTGATCAATATGCCGATCTTATGGCTACATTAAAACTAGCCTGTCAGGCGGTAACGGATATTTATGCTCCAGCCGCGTTTAATTTGGGTATGAATCATGGCTCTGCAGCGGGTGCGGGTATACCAGACCATTTGCATTTTCATGTGATTCCTCGTTGGGCCGGGGATTTGAATTTCTTCCCTTTAATTGCTCAGACAAAAGTCGTTATTGAAACTCTTGAGCAGACATACCAGAACTACTTGGGGTACTTTAATAGCAGGGTTAAATCATGAATTATCGACCATCTCAAGTTTCAATGTCTATACCTCCATTTCCACCAGCTGTGAAATGGCTAATGATCGTTTCTGTGGCTATTTGGTTTGTTGGCCAAGTGATTCTAGAGGGCTTTTTAAAAATTCCTCTAACAGATATTTTTGCGCTTCAGCCAGGGCAGGTATTATTTGATTATTCTATCTGGCAGCTGGTTTCGTATATGTTTTTGCATTCTCAATCCCAAGTAACTCATATTGTATTTAATATGCTGATGCTGTGGTTTATGGGCGCGGAGCTCGAAACTCGATGGGGAAGTAAATCGTTTCTGGCGTTTTATATTATCAACGGTATTGGCGCCGCTATAATTTATGTGTTTGGAATTGCCCTTTATTCATACTTTTCTGGCTCTCAAAAGGGACTTTTGGTTCCCGTCGTTGGCGCCAGCGGATCTTTATTCGCATTGATGCTGGCGTATGGGTGGTTGTTTGGAGATAGAGTGATCTATTTCTTTATGGTTTTCCCTATGAAAGCTCGTTATTTCGTGATGATCCTCGGGTTTATCCAGATTTCGTCGTTATTAACGACTGGGGTTGTCGGTGGAGAAGTCGCTCATTTGGCCCATCTGGGTGGAATTTTGTCAGGAATCATCTATATATTCTTCTGGGGAATCTATAAAACGCGTGTCCAAGAGTCTAAAACTAAAAAGAAGACCAACCTACGCCTGATTGTGAACAATGAAGAACAGGATGCCTCGAAGAAGCGGGATCCTCGCTATTGGAACTAAATCCTAGACCTTGCGGCCATTTTAAGCTATCTATTGGGATCTCGATCAAAAAAAGGAAAGTGCTATGTCATTAAGTGATTCTTTAAAAAAATTGAAATTTGATACTCGTCTTACAGAATGGTACATGAAGAACAATCTAATGACTCAAGATGAGCTTACAAAATCGTTAGATGCGTTGCCAGATGTGGCTGCTAATATCGATATTTCTCAAGAAGGCGATACGGATGTACAGCCTGAAGAGACTCACTAGTTTATTTATTTAGTTTGAGCTAGTTGGCGTTGAAGCTACTGGCTCTGTCTGTTTCTGACTGAGCTCGAAACCTTCTGGATTTGCTTCTTTCCACTCTTCGCTGATAATTTTATATTTACCGTCGATCTTCACTGCATGAATAGTTTTAATGCCGAAATCCGTGTGTTTATCACTTTGATATTTCTGTAACGTTTTAATGATCAATTGATCATTGTGAATCAGAATAAACGGCTGATCGAACGATACTTTTATGAACTCGTATTTTCCGATCAGGCCTTCTTTATATTTTTTCCAACGCTTTTTAGTGTAACCCAAAGATTTGAACTCTTCGTCATAGAAATCGATATACCTATCAATGGCCTTACTCTGCCAGGCATCGCGCCAGCCATCGACGAAGGTGTGAATTTCACTCTTCTTTTTTTCATGTTCTGTTGCGGGTACAAATTTAACTTGGTCGAAAATCAAAATCGGAGTTTCTTTTAACTGAATGTACTGAGTTAACTTTTCAATCACTTCGTTTCTTACAACAACGCAACCACGTGAACCACGGGTCAGAGGGACTGTTTCGGGAATAGAGTGAAGCCAAATACCACTTCCCGATTTTTTAGCACGACTATCGAAAATATTTGGATAATCCAAAGTGAATGCCATTTTGCCATATGTTTCAAAAGGAATTTGTGGTGGTTTGAGCAAGTTCTGGAAAAAATAAATTCCTTCCGGAGTCTTGTGATCGTCGCGTTTCATTTTGTTGCCGTCATTTTTTCCAATGTCTGCAGGAAATTCGCCAACTTTTTTAATTTTAGTTTCTTCGCGTTCGTATAAAAAAAGTGTTCTTAAACTTTTATCAACTAGGAAGACATATTTTGCGAACGCCTTTGTATCTGCTATTTGTAAAAGTTGTTCTGGTAATAGAGATTCCTCTTTCTGGTCAGACTTTTTTTCCGTCGAAGTATCTGACTTTCCTTCGAAACTTTGAAGTGTCAAAAATAATGACGAAAAAACTATGATTGCGGATCTGGTCGTTTTATTCATTTCTATTTATTGAAACTCTATTTTGTCCAAAGTGCAAGTCTGGAAACTGGGACAAGTTATTGATATTTTTGCCATTTTCCACATAACAATAATCTTTCGTCTAGTAGACTCACGAGTATCTTTAATTTGGGCCTAAGGTCTTAGGACTTTATACCGAAAAAACAAATAAGAGGTATTTATGTCCGAAGCGAAAAAAGACGGCCAAGCGGCTGCTGGTAGTGGTAAATCGGTTGATATCAAAAAAATACTGACATTAGTCTTTGCTGTGGCAAACCTTGGTATAGGCGGCTTTGGATTATTTATGACCTACAAAGGTACGATGGGTTGGTCTAACCCGAAAATTACAGAAGAAGATTTAAAACGACAAATCGCCTCGGAAGCTCCAACAGATATCGTTGGGCCGTTTATCTACACGATGGATAAGTTCACTGTGAATTTAGGTGGTGAGCCTAAACGCATGATCCGCCTGGAAGTAAATCTAGAATTACTAGACCATGAAGGCTTTGAAGAAATTATTAATACAGAAAATCGTGCTCGTGCTCGCGATCGCATCGTCGATTTGTTAAATTCCAAGACTTTCAGCGATGTTGAAACTCTTCAAGGCAAGCTGTTCTTGAAAGAGAATATAGCATTCGAAATCAATCAGATCCTGCCACGCGGTTCAATCAAAGATATTTACTTTACCGAGTTTGTCGTACAATAAAATCAGCTCCGTAAGTACAGAAAATCTCTCGAGTTCTTGACCCTTCATAAGTTGAGTTTTATGATGACCTTACTTATGTCGAAGAACCCCTCTGTTTTCTTTTTTCTAATTACAGTCTTGGCCTCAACATTCTTGTGGGCTCAAACAAAAACTCCTGCGCGAATTCAGTTTTCAGTTGTGAAATACACGCTGGCAAATGGATTGACGGTTATACTTCACGCCGATAATTCGCTACCACTAATTAGTTATCACACTTGGTATAAAGTGGGATCGCGTGACGAGTACGCCGGTGTAACAGGTGCGGCTCACATGCTTGAGCACATGATGTTCAAAGGATCAAAACGTTTTCCTGGCAATGATTACGATCGTATCCTTCATGAAAATGGTATCACTAACAATGCATTTACCAGTTACGACTACACTGGGTTTTACCAATCATTACCGAGTTCAAAGTTAGACCTGATGATGCAACTAGAAGTTGATCGCATGAGTCAACTTTTGTTACGCGAAGAGGATTTAAAAACGGAACGTGAAGTTGTGAAGGAAGAACGACGCTGGCGCGTAGACAATAATCCAACAATGGCGCTTTTTGAACTCACAATGGGCACTGTGTTTAAAGCGAGCAACTATAAAAATCCAGTTATCGGTACTATGGATGATATCAACAATTTTAACGTCGTTACATTACGTAAGTTTCATGAAACATTTTATGTTCCTAATAATGCGGTACTTGTAATTGCCGGTGATATTAAAATTCCGGAAGTTAAAAAATTAGTAGAAAAGTACTATGGGCCTTTAGAGAAAAAAGATCTTCCAGAGAGAAATTATAAAAAAGAACCAGCACAAACTGTTCAGTATAATGCTAAATTGAAAAAAGATGTAAAGGCGAATAGTTTTAATTTAGTTTTCCAAAGCGTGGCTCAAGATCATCCTGATTCTTATGCTCTAGATTTAATTTGTACAATTTTAGGTTCGGGATCTTCAAGTCGATTGCATAAACGACTTGTCTATTCAAAAGAAATGGCGACGGGTGCTGATTGCAGTCACTACAATTTAATGGATCAAGGTGTTTTAAATATTCATGTTTCTCTTAAGCCGGGCCTTGAAATTGAAGATCCGTTGAACGTTGTTTACAACGAAATATACATGCTTAGGAATTTTTCGGTTAAAGATTCAGAGCTAGAAAAAGCAAAAATTTTAGCTATTAAATCACATGTAGATTCATTACGAACATTAGATAACAAAGCCCGTTTGCTTGCGTCTGCAGAGATTTCAACGGGAAACTACGAAACTTTATTTACCGATATTGAAAAAATCCAAAACGTAACACTCGCTGAAATTAAAACTGTGGCAGCCAAATATTTAAATCAGCAACAACGCTCGATAGTGTCTTTGTCACCTAAGAAGTAAAGGACTAGAAAATGTTTAAATATTTAGTTGGAGTTTGTATTACCGGATCGATTCTTTTGATGTCTTGCCAGACGGCAAAAAAGGATGCGCCTTCATCCAACCCACCTCCTGTTGCTATCGTAGCCAAACCTACAAGTTCTACCGCATTAAAATTAAAACCGACGAAAGAGCTTGTCCTAGAGAACGGACTTAAAGTTTACCTTTTCAGAGATCTTTCGCTTCCACGATTTAGTATCAATTTATTAGTAAAAGTTGGACAAAGAAACGACACACTTGAAAAGGTGGGTGTTAACCACTTAACAGCTTCGTTACTAGAGCAGGGAACCAATCAGTATTCGGCTACTCAGATCGCTGATAAAATAGCATCATTGGGTTCAGACTTATCTATTGCACCCGGGGACGAGTATACGTTGGTATCTATCGACGGTTTGTCTATGTCAGTTGACGCTATTGTGGATTTATTTGGCGAGCTTGTTTTTAAGCCGACGTTTCAAAATGAAGAAATCACAAAATTGAAAAAAGAATTTACGGCTCAGTTAAAAAAAGTGCAAGACGATGCGTCTCAAGTTGCGGATTTAGGAATGAATGCGTTTCTGCATAAAGGGACGCCGCTAGCATTTCCCTCGATCGGCACGGAAGCTTCACTTAAAAAAATTGGAAAGTCCGATATAATTAAAAATTACCTAACTAACTATCGCCCCAATAACTCAATTCTAAGCATCGTGGGAAACATTAGTGAAGATGTCGAAAAGAAAATTCTTGATCGATTTAAAGCATGGCCATCACGTCCGTTAAAACCGGTTGTGGCAGCTGTTAAGCTACCGGCAGATAATAAGAAAATGGAATCACAGTTTAAAAAGGATCTGGTTCAGTCTGAAATTCGCGTCGCAATGCCGATGATTCCAAGAAAGCACCCTGATTACTTAAAGCTGCGTTTAATTAATGAGATCTTTGGTGGCGGATTTGTATCTCGCCTGAATTCTAAAATACGAGATCAATTGGGACTAACTTATGGAATTAGCAGTTCATTAGATTTGGGTCTTGAGCAAGGTTACATGTATGTTTCCACATTTACAAAAAATGAAACAACTCAGCAGGTGATAGAACAAATCAATGCGGAAGTAGCTAAATTGATCGAAGAGGGTGTGACTGCGAAAGAGGTGTCTAGTGCCAAGAACATGGTCCTCGCACAGTTCCCTAGAGCATTAGAAACCGTAGATCGGGTTGCGTTTAATTTTATGTATTTAGATTTTTACGGTGTTGGCCCAAACTATTTATATGATTTCCAGCGCTCTGTAGATCGTTTGACTCTAGATGAAATCAATCTAGCTATTAAAACTCATTTTAGTTTAGATAAGATGAAAATTTTTGTATTAGCCAACCCATCGGTTGAAAAAAGTCTAACGGCGATTCGATAATTTGGCCGGCGCCGGCCAAATTATGGTAACCTCATCTTGAATCTATTCTTTAGCCCCGTCAATGCAGAGTCGTTTTGTGCCGACCCAATGGTTTGGAGAAACATCTTAAAAAGGCAGAGCGATTCGCATGATTAAGACTAACCGGAACGAAAAAATTCTAATTTTTTTTCTACTTTTTGGTATCATCGCCAGCGGTGGATATTTTTTCTTTTCTGAATCCAACATTAATGAGTCAGTCCTAACAACTCAGAATGGTCTAGTGGATGTGCCACCCCAACTTGCGATAAGAGACGTCGCCGATGATGGCGCTGGCTCTGCCAATGTCCCATCTCTGCCTCCTACGGCTGTTGTTGAAATCCAGAAGACGCTAGTCGAGCCCGAATTAAAGGTGCCAACTTCTGATAATCTAGAAAAAAAACAAAATGCTATAGCCGAAAAAGCTGAAATTCTTCAGGGCCCAGTCCTAAAACCTGCGATTGCACCGGTAAAAACAGTAGTTCCCGAGCCCGCAGTTTCGCCTCTTGTCTTCGTAAAAGAAACGCATCCAGTATTTTGGATCTGGATTGGTGGCGGGATGAATTTTCAATATTATAAGCAAAGTGTTCCCAATATTAATGGCGAAGCAACGTTTCAAAACATTCAAGGCCCTACGGCACTCGTTAATGCCGGCTCGCAGGGTGAAACTTGGGGTCTTGATCTATCCTACAAGCAAACCCCAGGAAAAATGGCTTCATCAAGCACAGTTACTGTCACAAACGGCAACTACAACTGGCGCACATTATCAGCGGAAGGTCTTTACCGTAAAGATGATAACTGGAATTTTCGTCTCGGTTTACAACATCACTTGATGCCATTTATGGCGCTCGATGCAGCAAGCGCCGTCTTAGATGTGAAGAGTAATTCTTTAACAATGTTTACCGTTGGTTTTAATCGTAACTTTCAAGTTTCAAATAAACTTCGCGGCGATTGGCAAATGCGTTACCAGCATCCATTGTTAGCGGGAAGTACAGACAGTACTTCATTTAGCGTGAAACCAAAGTTTGCTTTCGATGGTTCCGTTGGCAGTGTTTATTCACTGAGCGACACCTCAAGGATTGGACTTTTCTGGTATGGGCAGTGGCATCAGTACAGCTTTAACTATGGAAGTGGGGAGAATGAGTTTTCTGGCAATCAAACTCTTTTTTATTCTAATATTGAGATCAGACTTGGGTTTGAATTTTAGTTAGAGAGCGTTTTTCAAAATGAAGCAATCAGTGGGTTTTGGAGAAACGTCTAGTTTTAAAACTTAAGTTATTTCTGAAAAATGCCGATTTATTCTCTGAATGAGTCAGTCAATAAAATTTCATCTTATAAAGCCTACTTATATAAGTTCTATTCTTTTTTGTGCTCAATCACTTTGTGTAATTCTTTTGACCAGTGGTTGTATGTTGAGCGATCAAGTAAATGTTCAATTTGATAGAGTTCAAGATTTTAAAAGATCAGAAATTATCACTAATGGCCCTGCCGTTGCCGATGGGCAATCAGAACTTTTAGTTGTTATTCAACTTATGAATACAGATGGCTCATCAGTAAAGCTTTTTAAGCCGGTTTATGAAGTGATCTCTGGCACTGGCGTTACCGCTCAGGCCTGTACTACCTCTAATGAGAATGGTGTTTCTACTTGCGTATTAAAATCCAGCGAACCCGGTACTAAAAGAATTTCTGTTACAAACATCAAAATAGATCTTAAAAGTGATGTTGTTTTTAGCGCCCCCGCTCCAGGGAAAGCGATGTTTGGATTAATTTCAGCTACAAAAAATCAAACTCAAGGCAAGTTTCAACTTTCTGCATCGATTGGCAATCAAGAACCCGGAGTCGTTAAGTCAAGTGGAGCCTACAAAGTCTACGGCGGCGTTCAGGGCGAGGCATTTTCAAGATGAATTTAAATTTTATAAAATTTATTTTTTCATTTTTGATTCTGGGAATTTTCTTAAGCCCACAAGGTCATGCGACCCCAGCTGGGCTTACCTATCAAGGACGCCTTGTTAAAGATAGTCTTCCTGTTGAAAACGCTACTGTGACTCTAACTGTAAAGGTGACAAGCATTGGCATCAACGAATGCGTTCTTTATGAAGAAACGCATTCGCTTAATATGACAGGCTCAAATGGTATTTTTTCAGTAAAAATTGGTGGCGGAACAAGAACTTCAAACGATAAAGCGCTCAGCCTTGTGCAGGTTTTTAGTAATACAGGTACCGCCATTGCTGGACTTGTCTGCAGTGGCGGCGCAACAAGCTACACTTCTGCGTCGACGGATAGTCGTAATGTTTATGTTAGCTTTTATGATGGTGTTGATTCAGTGGCCTTTAGTTCTCCGTACGTAATTCAATCTGTTCCTTATGCGCTGGAAGCAGAACGCTTAGCTGGTAGATCTGCTTCAGAGTATTTACAAACAACAGCCGATACTACGCAAAGCAAAGTGAACGCAGTCATGGCAACGACTCCGTATACAGAGCTTCTTGCTCTTATCAATGGCACCTCCACCCAGTACATGAGTTCAGCAAGTGCCATTTCAACGAGCGGCAATATCACACAAAGTGGAACGGCCACATTCTCGAGTGGTACGGGCGCAGTGTCACTAACGGCGCGACTACAATTGCGGCTAATCAGAATTTTTCCATGGCTTCAGGAACTGGAACTTTTGCGCAAACGTTTACAGGAACAGGCACGGCTCACTCATTGACAGCAGACTCTGTTACAAGCGCTTCTGCTCAGAGCATAACAGCTAATGGTTTAACCTCAGGAAATCTTTTATCGCTAAGCTCAAGTTCAACTTCTGCTGCCAATGGAAATAAAGGTTTGGACATCGCTATATCGGGCGCCAACAGCACAGCCAGTATCACAAGAACGGGTCTATCTTCCGTGGTGACTTCGACTGGCACAACATCCACAAATGTCGGAGGTTATTTTAGCGCTTCAGGTGCTACTAATAATTATGGATTAATTGTTGGTAATGGTAATGTTGGTATTGGAACAACAACGCCAACATCTAAGCTAACTGTCGCAGGCACTACCCCTGATACTCCAATAGTTACTGGTGGATCAAATAGTGTCACTCTTTATGGTAGCGGAAATACCTATTTCCAAGGCAGGGATGCGACAAATGATATCGAATTCATTATGGGTACAAGCACTGCAGGTGAAGCCTTTGCTGGCAGCATGACTCCTCACGACTTTACACTACGAACTAACAACACCACCCGCCTAAAGATCACAGGCACAGGAAATGTTGGGATCGGAACAACAACACCTTTAACAAAATTTGATGTTGCTGGAGTATCTCGTTCTGGCGGCGTAGGACCCACATCAGCCACCACTTTAAGTTCCGCAGCGACTATATCTGACACAACATTAACGGTTGTTAGCACAACAGATTATCCCTCTTCAGGACTTCTGTATTTAACTGATAACAATAATTCAGAAGTGGTTTCATATACAGGCATTACAGGAACGACGTTCACGGGTGTTACTCGAGGTCGTTATAACACTACGGCACGAGCCTGGAGTTCTGGCAATACCGCAGACCTTGTAGTTGATCTTGTGGCTGGCAGAAACGAGACTTCAAATCCTCGAATGATTCTAACACAAACAAAGGGTTTCGGTTTTGGAATGGTTCCCTCTGGATGGGTTAATTCTGGGGCTACCCAATACAGCGGCACGCTTTATACAGGCAGTGGATTGCAAGCCTCAAATACTAATTCTGGATTATTTTTTGGAACAAGTTCAGCCTGGGTTAAAGGAACAGGCGGATCAAGCTCAGCAACTGACTATGTGGCATTAGGAACGAATTCTACGGAACGAATGAGGGTCGATGGGAATGGCAACATTGGGGTCGGTACGACGACACCAATGTCTTTACTTGAGATCTCTCCCTCAACTCCACCGTTGAATGCTTACACAATAACGGCCACTAATGGAGCGACAACATTCAGCACTTCTGGAAGCATTTCACTCAATTCTGGAGATTATATTGTTCCATCAACTGCGGCTCAAGCTAGAACTGTGACCGTGAGCGCGACAGGAACCAGTTTCACAGTGAGTCCGGCTTTTACAGCAAATATCACAGGTGAGAATTTCAGAGTTTATTCACCTGTTTTGAATGCCAAGTCGGGCAGTATATTTATACAAGGAAGTACTGGAAATGTCGGAATTAAAAATACAAATCCACAGAGGGATTTTGAAGTCAGTGGCGCAACCAGTTTTGGATCTAGTTATATTACAAATAATTTATCTGTTGGAACAGGTAATAATTCGTATAAAGTTGATGTAAATACAAGTGGAGCTCGTGCTTTAAACATTACTAACTCAAGCACAACTGCAACTTCTTATGGGGCTTATATTACTAAATCTGGAGCCGCCACTAATGGCATTGGCCTTTATGTAACGTCAGCAGGGGCAACGAATAACTATGCAGCTATTTTTGACCAAGGTTACGTCGGTATCGGAGTTACAGCACCTACTACAAAACTTCATGTGTTAGGCTCTTCAGGTGCCACAATCGCTACTTTTGCTGACGGTGGAGCAACTACTTGTACCGTGACCCCGGCATCTACTGGCTTTGCTTGCTCATCAGATGAAAGACTTAAGAAAAATATTGAATCGTATTCAGATGAAGAATCTTTAGAAAATATATTGCAACTAAGAACTGTGACTTATAATTGGCGCAGTGTTGATAACGGACGCCATACAGGTTACATCGCTCAAGAACTTGAAAAAATAGCTCCAGAATTCGTTAGAACAGGCGAAGACGGTTTTAAACAAGTAAACTACACAGGACTTGTTCCATGGATAACAGGAGCCATAAAGGCATTCTACGCTGAATTTAAAAATTCGATTGATGCGGTTAATTCCAGAACTGATTTACTTGAATCTGAAAACGCTGCGCTAAAACTTACAGCCAGCAAGTTAGAATCTGATAATGCTAAGCTCAAAGATCGCATTGATCAGCAGGAACGGGAATTAGCTGCGATCAAAAACAAACTCGGACTATAAATATTGTTATTACTTTTTCTTCAGTCTCATTAGGATGAGCAAACCGATAGCCGCAAAGACAATGGCACCAACTACATAAAGAAATTTATTACTTTTCTTAGCGGCCTGTTGTGAGCCATCGGGTAGTCCGCCGATATCGATACCAGTACCAGCCCCTGTGCTGATCGGCCCTAGTGTGCCGCCAGCTCCTTGAATGCTTGGGTCCTGCAAAGAATTTTTTGTGGCGATGACATTAAGTGAGTTAACCGCGTTGAAAAAATCCTGCGCGTATTTGGTATAAAATTCTTTGTGTGCACTGAACGTCACAAGTAC
>CAZCHT010000118.1:0-14229 GCA_964498705.1 uncultured Bdellovibrio sp.
AAAACCGTCATATCATCAAACAAAGCGGCGGATTGGAATAACACACCAAAGTGACAACGAAATTTGGTAAGGTCATCCGGAGATAGTGTGGACATATCTGTGCCTAAAACTTCAACTTTCCCCGACGTTGGTTGAAACAATCCTAGCATATGTTTTAATAAAACTGATTTTCCAGTACCTGAGAAGCCTATGATTGCAGTTAAAGCCCCTTTTGGAATTTCCAAATTTAGTCCCTTAAGAACAAAATCTTTTCCATCGAAAGTTTTTTTAAGGTCCTGAATCTTAACTGCGGCCTCCACTATTGAATCCCCACAGTGAGATAAAAAATACGAATTAAGTTGGTCATAAAATAATCCAATACAATTACCATAACCATACTTGTAACAACACCTTGATTGGTTGCTTCCCCGACGCCCTTTGCGCCGCCCGTGGTATAAAACCCGCGATAGGTACAGACTAATCCAAATACCAAGCCAAAAATAGCGGACTTAAACAAGCCTTCCATAAGGTGTTTAACTTCCACCGTCTGCCTAATTTTTTCTAGAAAAATAGCTTTATCCAAATCAACAATGAATACGACCAAAATATAACTACCGATCATAGCCACAAAATCAAACACGGCCGTTAACAAAGGCATACAAATCATGGCGGCAATAATTCTGGGACCGATCAAATACTGGCGCGTGTTCACGCCCATTACATCCAGCGCATCAATTTGTTCATTCACGCGCATCGTCCCCAAGCGCGCTGCCATCGCGCCACCCGCACGAGCGGCAACGATCAGCCCCGTCAACACAGGTCCTAGTTCACGCGTAACACCTAATGCGACTGTCGGTCCAACCAGGTTAACTGCGTTGATAATTTTAAATCCTAAATAAATTTGAAGAGACAGCGCTAGGCCCGTGAATAAAGAGGTTAAAGAAATAATCGCCACCGATTTATTTCCAATGAATTCCATATGTTTCAGAATTTCTTGCCACCGACTGGGCGGAGTAAACAGTAAACGCAACGACGAAGTCATGAACAAAATCATGTTCCCAGTCTCAGTCACAAAACTACGTACGGCGGTTACCATGTCTTATCGTATCGTTTTCGCTAAGGCATTACAATGATCGAAGAATACGGACTAGAAGAAAGTAACCGTTCTAGTCCCTTTCTTCTGTGACGTAATAATGTTACCTAACTACTTGGCTTGGTTTCCAGAATCTAGCTGTTTGACTTTATCTAGTAAAGTTTTGTCTTTGGATTTTCGAGCTATGTTTACTGCTTTTTGCAGCTCTTCAAACTTAGTTCGAGTCGATGAATCTACAAACTTACTACCTGAACAAATCTTTCTTTTCCCATCACTACCAAGTACATTTTTGGCTAGCTCTGACAAATCTTTCGCCTTTTGTGGCGTGTAGTTCGATGGTCCAAAAAATTTCTCTCGAACATATTCTTCCGAATCATCAGCGAAGTAACTTATGGACTGATACCCGTCACTACTTTTCTTTTTGTTATAATAAGTAACTGTGTGCATGTCGTAAACATATCCTTTTCGGTGAGGAGCAATTTTTTCATCCACCAACATTTTGTCCGACTTAAAGCTTATTTTTTCGGCCCCATTAACAATCGTAAAATTTCCGCCGTCGCAAGTAAATTCTATATCCTTATTCAAACCGTCAGGACTTAAAAACCATTCTGAAAAATTAGTTCCTTTGCCACGACTCATGTCCCAACCGATATAGCTAATAACAAACAGCGTGCCGAGAAGAAGCCCAATTGCTATCACTCCTATCGCTTGAGCGTCTTCGCCGACCAACAGCCGCTGATAGAAACCACTTACCTCTTGCTTGCTAAAAAAAGCGTCAATATCGTTAATATTTTTCTCAATGTCGGCAGAGCGATTGTAAGGAATTTTTTTATCGTTGTAGTTCAATTCCAGCTCATAGGAATTAGAAACTACTATCTTATGCCTCAAACCTTTAATTGAAATTTGATTACCGTTCATCTGAATTTCTGGAATCTTTTCCTTTAATGAAAGTCCTTTTCCTTCCAAGAGCTTTTTTCCGCTAGAAAAAACACTCGGATCCATTTTAGCCATCGCCAAATTGATAAGAAGATCGCCATATGTCGGTTGCTCACTTAAAAAGCTAGAAGTTTTTTTATACGTATTAGTTTGATAAGAAAGCGACTCTGTTTTCCCAAAACTAAATTGCAAAAACAAAATGGTGCTAAGTAACACTTTAATGACAAAGCTCATGGGTAAACTCCTATTTAGTCCTCCCATTATTGTATCAATCTAAATAGATTATTTAAAATTTCTTTTTTCTATTGGCTGGACTCGACGATGACCCGGGGAACTCGAATGCTCATGCTAGTTAGAATTTCCCAAGGAATTGTTTCAAGAACATCGGCATAAGTAGCGGCGGTTTGCTGATAACCCATTTGATCAGTGTATCCAAACAGAATAACGCCGTCATTTTTTTCAATCTTTAATTTCATGATCGCTGTCAAATCGATCATCAAATAATCCATGCAAATATTCCCAACTATGGGAACTAGCTGGCCATGAACGCTAACCAGACCTTTGTTAGATAAATTTCGATGAACACCATCAGCATACCCGATAGGAACGATACCGATCACAGAGTCTTGCATTGCAATCCACGTATGGGAATAAGAAACACCGCTGCCTTTACTCACAAATCGAATTTCACTTAAATGCGATTTCAATGTCATCACGGGCTTGATTTCATTTTGAAATTCGTTCGCAAAATTCATTTTCGGCGCATAACCATACAGCAATAATCCAGGACGTACACCTAATGTAGGATCAAACTTAACTTTAAATTTCTGTTGTTCAACGGCTACTTTCGCCAACACCCCAGCGGAATTCAAAGCATGAACGGCCGGATTGTATTTTTTGAAAATCGGAGCAACTTGAGCCAACAGCGATAACTGCCCTTGCGTTTTACCATTAGCATCTAGCGCGTCCTCACCACTATGAAGATGAGTCAATACACCCTTCAACCGAAAGTTTTTATTCTGCCAAAGATATTCATCGATTTTTGAGGCGTCTTTAACTGGAAAACCTAGTCGATTCATTCCCGTATCAAACTTAACGTGAATAGAAATAGCTTTGCCTTTGTTCGCTTGAGTTAAATATTCCAAATGGTCCCATTGACTGACGACAGGAACAAATCCGCGTTCGATAATTTCTTCAGCACCTTGCTTATCAAATCCACGGAAAACCAAAATATTAGATTTAATACCCGCTTGATGAAGCCATAGCGCCTCTTCAATAAGGCAAACGCCCATATGATTCACCCCTTCAGCTTCTAAACATTTAGCAACGATGACATCACCGTGACCATAGCCATTCGCTTTCACCATAGGGCATAGAAAATTTTCTTTAGGGAAATGCGATCGAATCCACGAAAGATTATTCTTTAGGTGATGAAGATTTATTTCTGCGTAGGATTTTCTAAACAAGTTCATTACAACTCGTTTTCGTCTACGCCGTAATCCGGTACAAAATTATCGGGTGCTTTATAAAGACAAATACGATTGCCACCCTTAGACGAGATAAAACGCATGGATTTAACGGCAGAGTCATCCAATGAATCTTTATCTCGGCAAAGGCTAGGGTACTCAGAAGCTCCAAGACTGACAGTTACTTTCAATCCACTATCCATCAGCGTATGACTTTCAATCAAGCGACGTAGGCGTTCCGCACGCAAAGACGCACCTTTCTTACTACAGTGAGGCAATATGATAGAAAACTCGTTAGCGCCCGTACGGCAGGTCACATCATTCGCGCGTCCCGTCTTATTCATAACGTTAGCAACTGACTTTAAAATTAAATCGCGAGTGGGCTCGCCCATCGTTTTTTCGATCTCATCAAAATCATCGATTGCAATTTTTATTAACGACAGTGGTAATTTCAATCGCTTGGCACGTTCAAACTCGTCGCGAAGCTTATCATTGAAGTGCTTCTTATTGAACAATTCGGTGACAGGATCTTCAACTTCGAGTTGGCTGACTCGTTTTTCCAAACAGTAAAGAGAATAGTACAAACTCGTCGCGCTCACATAGTCCTGCATTTGATCAATTAGCGTATTTGCCGATTCTTGATCAAAAACAAAAACGCCCTCCAAATTTTCACGATCGAACAAAGGAATCATGGATGGACGCTGGAACATAAACATGTTTGAGATCACTTGATTAAATGATGCAGGAACAATGTTTAATAAAATCTGTTTTACTAAATCTTTTGTTTCTTCTGGGTTCAATGCACTGCCAAGGCCCTCATGAACCTGATGATTCGGCATAGAGGCATGAGACATCACGAACGAATTCATACTCGGTAGAAATTTAAAAAACAATAAAGGTAAATTCGATAAATTTTGAAATAGCATTCGAATGATGTCTTCTTTGCTTTCAGCAATTCGATAATCATTGATCACTTCAGAAATAGTTTTCAGGATTGGTATCGCAACTTTTGCTGTACCTTCCATCACATCAGTTTTTTCCTCTTCTGTTTTTGACTTCTGAAGCTCTGAATAAATTTGTTCGTTCTTGTACGTTAGGAAAATGGTTTCGCACGTACGGTTAACAGCCCACAGAACGCGTTCTTTAAGGTAGGGCAGTTTTGTGTAAATAACTTCACGAACACCATAGTCTGCATAATTAACAAATATTTGAAAATTATCTTCTTCCGTTAAAAAGATCAGTGCAATTTCTGAACTAAAATGATTAATTTTTTCAACGTATTCATTTAATGGCTGAGTGATCGAACTCAAATCCAAAACAACTACATGAGGCCCAATTTGCTGTAAACGATCCCAGAACGATTCTTCATGTTCGATAAAAAAAGATTCGTATCCCGCCTGAGAAATTTGAACTTTAACAGTCGAACCTAAATCCAAATTACGAGAAAAAATTAGAATTTGAAATTGGGGTGCTATTTCGCGAATATTCACATCGGCCTCCCAGGTTTCCTAATTGTTACTTTAAAGTTATCGCTACCTAACGCCACTTTTGCCTGACTCGCCGGTTTTGGCGGCACAATCATAGGCGGTGGTTCTTTCGGAGCCTCAGCTTTCGCATGGATAATGTCTGCAATGTCCGTAGGAACTGAATTGGCCACGGATACTGGAACCGGGGGCGCTTTAGGAGTGTCATTTGAAACTTCAAATAACTCATCCACATCAACATTCAGATCGATTGGTTTGATACTGATCGGTTTTGAAGACAGATTTAATTCTTCGAACATTTCATTGTCTTCGACGCGATCAGCAGCGACAGCTTCGCCTTCTGGCTTTTTATCATCATCCATGCTTAACAAAACGTCTTCGCTCACTTTGGGAATATTCAATTGGTGAGTAATTATTGGCCGTGGCGGTAACGGTGGCGACGTATGTTCAAATTTATCAGGTGCACGAACCCTATCGTCTTCATTGTCGTCGATAACTACAACGTCGGCTTCATCTACCGGTAGGTGAAGATTAGGAACCGAAACTTTTGCCGTCACAGGCTCTACACGCTGGACCAGTTCTTCCGCATGCTTTTCTTTTTCTTCAATCATCGGAACCGCTGGGGCGCTGGCTGCGATCGGCGCACTCGCCATCACCGCGTGCTCGGCCACTTCTGGTCCAAACTCGATAAATACACGGGCGCCTTTGCCTCGTTCTGAATCCACTTTCACATCACCATTATGCTGTCTTACGATTCCTAACGCAACGGTTAGACCCAATCCCATATGCTGACCAACATTTAACGAAGTAAAGAAGGGATCGAATATTTTTTCGCTAATTTCCTTAGGAATACCTTCGCCATTATCTTCAATTAAAACTACCACCTTTTCATTTTGCATGTAGGTTTTGATTTTAACTTCTTTGTTACCTTTTCGGTCCAAGGCTTGAATGGAATTTTTAATTATATTTTCAAATACGGTAATCAGTTGATTTACGTCCATATCAAACGATTCCGTAGCACCAATCTCTTTTGAAATTTTAACTACCTTCTGGTAGCACAGGCCTTCTAGATTTTTAATTGCTCGCAACAATGGCGTGTCTACTTTTGTCTTAATTTTGTGCTGTTCTTTTTCACCGGCAAACAACAAAAGTTTATCAACGATTTCATTGGCCGATCGCACTTCTGATTTCACTTTGTTAATCATTTTCAAAGTCTCTTCTTTAGACTCTGCCAAATTTCCAATCTGCACCAACGATAGTATTTTCACTAGCGGCGCTTTCATCTCGTGACCTAGAGCCGATGCAATCCGCATATTGTTTTGCACGCGATCTTTCGACATCTCCGTCGGCGTTGGTGCCGATTTAGCGTCGTTTGATGATGGCGGAAAGGGATTCGGGAATGAGCTCTGCGTGATCTCTCCGCGCGCTACCTTAGGGGCCACTGAAGGCGCCGCTTCAGTCGGCACAAGCAAGAATGAAACACCTATTAAAATAAATAAAAATCCAAACGAGAAAAAAACAAACTGCCGACGAAACTCTTCTTTGCTTTTAATAATATCCAATAACGACGTTTGAGTGTAGAGGTACAAATCCATATTTGGCACTTTTTCCATCACTGCAAAAAACTCTTCGCCACTCGTGATGGAAAATGACCCTGTCGCCATTGTTTTATTATTATCACGTAAATCTTTGATCACATTGTTTTCAAATATCTTTTGCCCCACGTATTCTGGCTTTACATGCGACATACTGACAAGTTCCTTATTCACTAAAGCCAGTGTTGAACTTTGCGTTTTCTGCGTGTCCATCAGACTTTGCAAATTCTCGCCTAGGCTGACGAAAACCCACATTTTGTCTTTCAGCGGAACTAATGTAAGCAATAATCGTTTCTTCCCCTGATCCTGGAAAAACTGATAGGAAATTTGAGTCGATTGCGGATTGATTTGAAAACTACGTACAACCTGAGTCAACGTTTCTTTGCTCAGATCAGAAACCGGCGAAGCTTCTCGGAATAACCATTCCACCATTTGATTTTTATCGTTCAGCAAAGCCAATGCGAAATACGGGCTCATGCTGGCCCAGTTAACACGGCGACTACTTTCGATATTTAGATTTTGAGCCATTTTTGTAAGAAACTTAGCTTCAGCTTCATACGCCGTAACCATGGTAGAAATCTGGTTCTTCATTTGAAGCTCCACATTTTCTACTTTATCGGCAAATAATGACTGCTCAAATTTGTTGTAAATGATCGATAAAAACAGCACAGATACAACAACTAAAGCGATTACAACTTTTATTCTGATCAAATCTTTTCCCTGTCCAATTCTGATTTCCATTTTATGGTTATTAGTTGCAAAGAAGCAAGTACGAGTATCAGTTGCCCTAAAGGAAAATCAGCCGTATACAGATGTGCAAAGAGGTTGTTCATGGGTTATATCAAAACAGATTATCTAGTGGTGGGTTCGGGTTTAGCGGGATTAGCGGCCGCGCTTAAACTCTCGGCACTCGGAGAAGTTCTGATTTTAACGAAAGAAAAAGTTGAAAATGCGAACTCGACTTGGGCCCAGGGGGGTATCGCAGCCGTATTTTCTACTGAAGACAGTTTTGATTCCCATATTCAGGATACTTTGGTGGCCGGAGCCGGACTTTGCAACATCGACGCGGTTAAAAATATTGTTACGCAAGCCCCTGATAGAATTCAGGATTTAATAAACTGGGGCGTTAAATTTGACCATCGCAAAACAACCCAAGGCGATCACTTTGAAATGGACCTAACCAAAGAAGGTGGTCACTCCTATCGACGCATTCTGCACTATGAAGATCAAACGGGTAAACATGTTCACCAGAAACTTTTAGAACGTGTTCGCCAAACTCCGAATATTAAAATTCTAGAAGAAACATTCGCCATTGATTTGATATTAAACAAACAAATCAATGTTTGGAATATGGCCCCTGCGGAATGCATGGGCTTGTATGCGCTTAATAACAAAACCGGTTATGTTGAATCCTATGTGGCGAGCCAAATTATTTTGGCCACTGGTGGATCAGGCAAAGTTTATAAATATACGACTAACTGGAGTGGTGCTACGGGTGACGGCATCGCTATCGCCTACCGAGCCGGCGCTCGCCTGGCTAATCTTGAATTTATGCAATTTCATCCGACATGTCTTTACCACAAAGACTCGCGAAACTTTTTAATTTCCGAAGCTCTACGCGGTGAAGGTGGCGAGCTTATCGATGCTCAAGGTAATGCATTCATGAAAAAGTATCACCCACTGGGATCCCTTGCCCCACGTGATATTGTGGCTCGCTCTATCGATGCGGAAATGAAACGCTCGGGGGCGCCCTGCGTATTTTTAAAGATGACTCACCTTGAACCTGAGTTTTTAAAACAGCGCTTCCCGGCTATTTACCAAAAATGTTTAGAATTTCAGATCGACCTGACTACAACTCCAATCCCAGTCGTGCCAGCAGCCCACTATCTTTGCGGCGGTGTTGTAACCGACGTGGCTGGTCGCACGGATATCAATCGCCTTTGGGTGATTGGTGAGTCCGCGTGCACAGGCCTGCACGGTGCGAATCGTTTGGCATCGAACTCGCTCCTTGAGTGTGTTGCGATGGCCGAAAACTTATTTGTCCAATTGAAAGACAAATCAAAATTGACCTCGTTTATTCAGCCGAGCCCGTGGTTCTACCCTCAAAAAACAGACGAAGACGAAATGATCGTAATTCACCATATGTGGAATGAAATTCGCGATATTATGTGGAATTACGTGGGCATTGTTCGCAGTAACAAACGCCTGACACGCGCGCAATCACGACTTAAAAATATTATGTCCGAAGTGAAAGAATACTATTCAAATTTTAAAATTCACAAAGATATCATCGAACTTCGCAACATTGCGACCGTGGCACAAGCCATCGTCGAGTGCGCGTCGAAACGGGAAGATTCCATTGGCATTCATTACAATTTGGACAACCCAAAATCGAATATTCAGCAGGGAGTCGCTCCTAAAAACTCGGTGGTTTACCGAAAATATTAGACCTCTGTCTGGCTGACAAAAAGATGTCTTTTTAAGGCGATTTCATATCTAATTACAGATATGGAATCACAATTCACACGCAACGAAGGTTATTTTAAAGGCTACAAAAACGAATCTCTTTTTTACCAATCTTGGCAGAAAAAAGATCCCGAGCTTAACGTCATAATTACTCATGGTATGGGCGAGCATTCAGAATCCTACACCAGATTAGTAAATCATTTCGCCTCACAAAACGTTAGTTTCTTTTCTTGGGATTTGCGCGGCCATGGACGCAGCAACGGTAAACGTGGGTATGCAGCCAACTTCAACGACTTCATTTACGACATGGAGATTTTTTTAGAAGAAGCCTTTAAAACATTCAAATTCAAAGCTCCTGTTGTTTTACTTGGCCACTCGATGGGTGGACTTATCCAAACAAAATTTTTGATTACAAATCCAAATAAATTTCAAATTAAAGCACAAGTTCTAAGCTCGCCTCTGTTTGGATTTTCCGTTGCAGTGCCGCCAATCAAAGATAAAGCGGCGCGATTGCTGTATGCTACGTTTCCAAAGGTCACTTTGGGAAATGAACTTTCGCCAGACATGCTGACTCGGGATGCCAGTGTCGTTGCCGAATATGAAAAAGACCATTTACGCCATGAAGTAATTTCATCTGGAATTTACCTAGGCATGATCGACAGCTTCCAAATGATTTTTCCGCGTGCTCACGAAATCACTCTGCCAACATTCATGCAGATTGCAGAAAATGATCCTGTAGTGTCTTCGCCAAAGTCTAAAGAATTTTTTGAGCTTATTTCGTCTACAAACAAACGCATCGTCATTTATGGCGACGGCGCTAGACATGAAAACTACAACGACATTCACCGAGAAAAAGTTTTCCAAGATTTAGAGAAGAACTTAAAAGGACTAATCAAATGATGCGCTTACTTCTAATTTTTGCTTTTGGACTTTCGATATCGTGCTCTCACAAAGACATTTCACCATCGCCAAATATCAAATTGCTTTCGGAATCAGACTACTTCCAAACGATTAAAAGAAATGCGCGACAACAGCAAGTGTATTCCGGTTTATACAATGCTATCGATATGACCGCAGCCGCAGTTAATACCGAAGTCTCTGAAGCTCAAGTTGACCAAATGGCTCGTGTTTTTATCTGGGATGAAGCTAAGTACACTCAAGAAAAAGCCACTGCCGATGGCAAGCTACGCAAAGAAGCCGAGTTCTTCGTTAGCTTCTTCACGCCAGAACGCAAGCACGACGATTTAAATAAAAATAAAACTTTATGGAAGATTTTCTTGGATGTAGATGGAAAACGCTATGAAGGAAAAACGACTAAGATCAAATTGCTCACAGAAGAACTACAAAGTCTGTACCCGTTCCACAATCGTTTCTCGACACCGTATTCAATTGTTTTCCCGATACCGATGAAAAACATCGAAGGCGCGAATAATATCAAACTCACAATCACTGGTCCTGTTGGCACATCAACAGTAGATTTCGGAAAAGCAGCATCGAACTGATGCTGCTTTAACGACTAACGAACTATTCTCTGTTAATTTTAACTTTTACAGATTCATTATTGTATTTGATAACCATTACTTTCGCTTCAGCCGCTACTGGTAAATTAGCTAAATCAAATTTGTAAACTTTAGGCTCTACTACTTGATCAGGACAAATCATACGAGTCGCACCAACTACAAGTTCAGTATCACAAACAACTGCGTAGTTACGAGTCGCGCGATCTTTATTGCATAAGCCACCAACCACAACATCAACAGACATTGTATTGCAGTCACCAAGATGAGTTACATACAAATAATTTTTATATGTGAACGCACCAAATGATGCTGGAGTCGTAGTCGCTGCAGAGAATGCGAATGAAGATAAAAACAAAGATGTTAATAAAATAAGTTTCATGGTGTGAGCCCCCTTTTAATATTGAGGCTTATTGGTAACGTCATTAAAACTAGGGGTCAAGAATTTATCTTTTGAAAGCTCTATCCACAAAGAAATCAAATGCCTTGGGGAGATAATGGGACAATTTCAAATTTGCACCTGTAAATCCAGACGGTTTAAGAACATCCAAATCCATGCGAATGGCTTCATAAATCAATTCAACGTATTTAGACGTCGTCGTTGACGGCAATTTAATTTTTAAATGATCGCCATAAAGATTGCTTATCTCGTCAAACATATCTGTTTTGACGCCGGGAGTGAGCAGCACCAGCGTCGACACGCCCGTTCCTTTTAACTCTTTTCGCAAAGCTTCTGTAAACGACAGCACAGCGGCTTTAGACGCCGAATATGTGGACGCCGCTGGCAAGTTCATTAACGACGCCACACTACTGTGATTAACAATCTTTCCCGATTTCTTATTCAGCATTTGTGGCAACACGGCATGAGACAATTGAATGACCGTATTTATATTCACTGTCAGCATTCTATGAATATCCGACATCTTTTGAGTCTCTAGCAACCCACCCGTCAGCAGACCCGCGTTGTTAAATAAAATATCTACGTCATGATCGTTTATTTTTTTTCCAACATTTTCAACAGCTACCGGATCTGCTAAATCCGCCTCGTAAGTAACCACCGATTTAGCACCTAAATCTTTCAACTCATTTTCTAATTCAGCATTAGCTTTACGATTCACTAAAACCAAAGCCGTGTTTTCAGACGCGATTCGTCTACAAAAAGCTTTGCCCATTCCGCGATTAGCACCTGTAACAACGACTGTCTTATTTTTTATCTGCATAACCCCAACCTTTTAGGACTTCGGCTTCTTCCGACTGGCTTTTCACTTTTTTAAACTTGGCACCCGAAGCACCTTTCACTCGCTGTTCACATTCAGCCCATGTTTTGTGACGTTCTAATACGCCATTTTTCAAAGACAGATAGTAATTGGCTTCGGTAGATTCTTTTTTCTTGAAACCGCTATCTGGAATTGGCTCCGTCGTTGGCACCTCGAACATATCAAATCCATAGTACGCATTGTCGCCCTCGTATAAATCTACGTATTTACCAGTTGAGAAACAAACTGCGATTTCGTCACAGCGTTCATTACCAGAAACACCAGTATGACCCCGCACATAATTCCACTTAATTTTTTTATCACCTAGCTCAGCCAATTGTCGTTGCAAAGCTTGCCAAAATTCTTTGTTGGCGACTTCTTTTCCTTCCGCGTTTTTCCAGCCGCGAAAAGACCAACCCTTGAGCCACTTCATAGCTCCGTTAAGAACATAAGATGAATCTGTGTAGTAGATGATTTGATCGAAAGAAATATCTTTAAGATAATGAAGGCCTTCAATTAATCCTTGAAGTTCCATTTGATTATTGGTCGTCATCGCACGGCCACCGCCGAGTTCAACGATTTTATTATTTGGTAATCCAAGGATGGTGGCCCAACCACCTCTCCCTGGATTCCCGCTACAGGCTCCGTCTGAGTACATCACAACTGTTTTCACAGGTAGAGACTAAAACGAGAGCCGAAAAAATTCAACTAACTAACTTCCTGCGTACGTAGGATTGTTCGTTTGAGGTGCCGTTAACAGCAACTCATCAGACCATTGGTTAAGATCTAATTTTAAAGCTTGACTCAAGACTTCGTTAATATGGTTTACAAAAGTGAATTGGATGTCTGCCTTAATATCTGCGGGGATATCTCTCAAGTCCTTTTCATTTTTCTCACACATAATAATCTGCCTTACGCCCGCTCTATGCGCCGCGATTACTTTTTCTTTGATACCACCTACCGGCATAACTCGGCCGCGTAAGCTGATTTCACCTGTCATGGCGAGCTTTGGACTCACGGCTACGCGTGAAACGAGTGAGGCAATCGAAGTTAAAATCGTGATACCGGCTGAAGGCCCATCTTTAGGAATAGCACCAGACGGTACGTGTAAATGAATATCAAATTTATTCAGATCCAATCGCGGAGCCAGTACCGACATTCTTGATTTTATTAGTGACTTAGCAATTTGTGCAGATTCCCGCATCACTTCGCCGAGCTGACCTGTAATAATCAAATCGCCTTTACCTGGCACCAGCGCTGTCTCAATAAACAGGATATCGCCACCCACGGGTGTCCACGCCAATCCGGTAACAACCCCAGCCGTAGAACTAAATTCTGCGACTTCGCTCGTAAATCTTTCCGGTCCAAAAATGTCTTCCAAAGTATTAATTCCAATGATGACTTTTGTTTCGCCACGTTGAAGTTTCTCGGAAGCATACCGGCACATTTCGTTAACCTTCCTTTGAAGATCACGAACACCCGATTCGCGTGTGTAGTGAGTAATCACTTTTAATAACGCTTCATCTGATACTTGCAGTTCTGATTTCTCGAAACTGTATTCTTCCATCTGCTTAGGAATAATATGGCTTTTAGCGATATTAAACTTCTCGGCCGATGTGTAACCAGATAAATCAATCACTTCCATTCTATCTAGTAACGGACCGGGAATTCCTTCCAATGAGTTTGCCGTTGCGATAAAGAAAATTTTTGATAAATCAAACGGCGTATCCAAATAATGATCCTGGAACGTATGGTTTTGTTCTGGATCAAGTACTTCTAATAAAGCGGCGCCTGGATCACCGGCATAACCGCGTGATAGTTTATCAATTTCATCAAGTAAAAACACACCATCATTCTGTTTCACTTTAGCTAAAGCCGAAATTATTTTACCCGGCAATGCACCTATATACGTTCGTCTGTGTCCGCGAATTTCTGATTCATCACGCACACCGCCTAAACTGATACGGTGATATTTTTTATCTAACGCTCTGGCGATACTTTGACCCAGCGATGTTTTACCAACACCCGGAGGACCAATGAACAATAAGATAGAACCTTTTTGGTTTTTTCTACGTTTCATTACTGCCAAATGCTGCAAGATACGTTTTTTAATTTTATCCAAACCGTAATGATCTGCATTCAAAATTGCTTCCGCTTCATCTAAATTAAAATCTTTGCCCGAAGAGCTTTCGGCCCATGGCAGAGACACTAACAAATCTAGATGCGTGCGAATCATCTGGTATTCAGGTGATTGCGTTGACGAAGCCGAAAGTTTTTTCAGTTGCTGTTTAGCTAACTTCAATGCTTCTTCTGGCATTTTCGCATCAGCTATTTTCTTTTCATATTCGGTTTCTAAATCTGGTGATTCATCATCACCAAGTTCTTCTTTAATAGTTCTTAGCTGTTCACGCAGAATGTGTTCGCGCTGATTCTGTCC
>CAZCHT010000119.1:0-14155 GCA_964498705.1 uncultured Bdellovibrio sp.
AAAATGAATTAGCTGGTAAGCCGCGTACTGATTTTTATCTTGGTCTTTTGAAACCGTCATAAATTTCAAGTACTCAGGAGTTGGATCCTGGTGAGCTAATTCCATTAATAAAGCGATTTTAAAATGGTGTTCTCCGATTTGAGATTTCTTAGGCGTTATTTGTTTTAACAAACGTAATGCCGCCAGGAAATCCATGCGCATTTCCGCAACCCACGCTGCTTGATCCAGGGCCCAGTTTTTCTCATCTAACGATAGACCATCTAATCCTAAAAATTGATCAGAGGATTTAGCTACCATGTCCAAGTTTTTCAAACGTAAAGCGATGGCTATTTTATTTTTGATCAAAGTTTTCTTTTCAATGGCAGGCCAGCTTGAATACGCTACTTTATCTAACTTAGTTAGTTGCAACGTTAACTGCTCTTTTGTTGAGACTGTGCTGTTGATGATCTTAGCCGCTTGATTTAGGATCGATTTTCTCCATAAACCTAAGAAGTAAGGCGCACGCGCTTTAAATGTTTGCGAGAATAATAAAGAATCGTCTTCTATTTGTGCTTCGTTTTTCAAGATAACAGATGAATCTAAGCAAAGTTCTGATGATTTTTCGCGAATACTAGCGGGTGCTTTTGTATCCACAGCTAATTCGCGGAATAGGTCAGCGGCTTGGACGTATTCTTCATTTTCATAAAAGATATGACCGATTTGGTATTTGATCTCGTCGAGTTTTGGACCTTTAGGATTTAATTCAAGGTACAAACGGAATGATGATAACTGCATTGATGCGTCTTCGGATAGTTCGCCAGCTTCAATCGCGCCCAATAATGAGCCTTCGAACATGCGAGCCAGGCGCGCTTCCGAACGATCCATTTTGGCAAATAGATGTCCGGCTTTGCTGAATGCATTGAATGCTTCTTGATACATTTTTCGTTTCAAAGAGGAATGTCCTGTCCAGTAGCTCATCTCAGCATCATCAAATGCGGTCGTGTACTTACCAAAACCGATAATTAGTTCTGTTGTGGGAGCGCGCTCTTCTGCTTTACCCCAGTCGGTTAGGATTTTCTTAAGACCTTGTTGGCCTAATGTGCATTCGTCACCGGCTTTCTTACATGCAGGGCCTTTAAGAAGTGCGATCGAGCGATCGATTTCAGTCAATAGTTTAGCTTTGTGACCAAGATCGTACTGAATGCGCGTAATTTGAATTTGACCTTCGAGTTGGCTCGCAAAATCAACATCTTGTTTGCCGATGATTGCCCATACCATTAAAGCACTTTCTTTTTTGGCCGTGCGGTCTAATTCTGTTGCCAAATATACCAAATTCTTTTGACGAGCGGAATCAGGGCTCAAACTCACAAGAGTTTGAATGTCGGATTCAACGATGTTGTTTCTAGCCATGAATGTGGCTAGATCACGAGATACTTCTTCTTGGAAACTAGTATCTGTCACGATCGCCTTATCTGCTTTTGATTTTTTCAAAAACAGAGATTTATTTTTTAATAAAGAAATCAGCTGAACTTGGGCTTCTTTAGTTTTACCTAAGTTGTACTGGCACCAAGCATCGCGATAAAGCGCGTAGCCTTTTGATGGATTCTCTTTAATTTTTAAAGAGTCGCGAAATAGTTTTGATGATTTATCAAATTCGCTTTTATAAAATAAAATGTCAGCCCATTGAATTTGAGCCACCGCGACGGTTTCTTTTTTGTTTTGAGTCGCATTTTTAACGATGCCTGCGTATATTTTTACCGCATCATCTTGGTTTTGCATTAGTAAATGCAAATGTGCCGTTTGTAGCAGAACTCGGCCTTTTTCTTGAGATTTCAAAGATGGCAGAACTTGCGTATAGATTTTTACCGCTTTCGTTCTGTCCGTCACGATTTGTTCTTTGTAAAGTTGATCGCCTTTGCCTTCTTTTTCTAAAGACCACAAACGAGCACGCTCAGAATATAAGTCGGCTAAACGCAATGCTAGTTGAGACTGCTTGTACATAGTGTCGCTATCACGATTTGATAAAATCGACTCTAGTTTTTGAATTAATGAATCATGTGTCGAAAGATCCAGCTTCTCTGTGCCATATGTTGAAGAGGCATTTGCAAAAGGCGCAATGACTAAATGAGAGGAGAGGAGCGATGCGATCGCTACCAGTCTCATTGTTTTCATAAGTTTAGTATAAGAAGCGTGTATCATAATTCTTCTCACTTGTTTCCTGCGTTGATTGCATAGTTACCAGGAAGTACCGCGAATGCATACTTCTCGAAACCAGCAACACCACCGGCTCTTAAAATCAAACTGATTTTATCGTAGTCAGCATCTTTGTCGGCTTGAATGATTAGAGAATTTTTTTCTTCTGTTTTGCTATCGATTAAAACTTTAACGATGGTTTCGGCTGTTGTTGCTTTGTCATCGACAAAAATGTCGTTGCCTTCCATGCGAACAACGACACCCGCGTTCATGATTTCAGTCAGAGTCGCCGTCGGTAGAGTCGTATTTTTACCAACTGTTAAGTTTTGCAGTTGGCCGTTCATGTTGGAAAGTAAGAAAATAACCAAGATACAAAATGCATCGATCAACGTTGTTAAGTTCATCGCAAACAATAGGCTCTTGCCTTTGGCTTTTGATCCCGAGGCACGCACGCGCTTTTGTATCAGCAACGGGCTATTTTTAATTTGTGTAGCTAAAATACCTTGTTTCATCGAATACGTCCTAGTTAGTAGTCAGTAACAAAAGTTTTCTAAAGTACCTAGATTGGTGAAAGACCAACGTCTTTGATGCCTTTCTGTTTTAGTAAATCCATTAAACGAATAACTTGATCATACTTAGTCGTCTTAGTTGGCAGAACATGAGCGTTCTCGATTTTTTGAGAGGTAGTAGCAAGAAGATAACTTTTTGCTTTCATCCAATCGATTTGCCCATCTTTAGCTGCCAGCGTAGATGATTTATCTGCGGTCTTTGGCTTTTTGATTGTCACGGTAATATTGTTTTTCTCGTCGACCGATACCCAAAGGCTTGCGCGTGGATCTGTTTCATCCAGACTTTGTCCACCGATGGCTTGTTTGGTTTCTAGTGATCGGACTTCAACCCAAACCACTGTCATCAACAAGAAACATATACAGACAGAAAGAATATCGAAAACGGGAAGCAAATTAAGCTCAACGTTTAAATCTTTTTTTCCACCTGATCCAGAAGCTAATCCCATAACAACCTCACGTTCCTCAATATGATCTGATTAATTTACTCTGCGTGTGACTTTGATTTCTTTTGAACTGGCTCGTAACTGTAAGTTAACCAGTTGTAGACCATCAAAGCTGTTTGGTTTACGTCTTCAGAAACTGAGTTAGCGCGATTTTGTAAAACTGCAAACATCGCAAGGGCCGGAATCGCAACTAATAAACCGTAAGCTGTTGCGTACATCGCCATCGAGATACCTTGTGATAATAAAGCTGCTTTTTCCGCTGGGTTAACGTTAGCAACCGCTGCGAAAGAGTCGATAAGACCGATGATTGTACCAAGTAGACCAGCTAATGTTCCGATGTTACCGATAGCGGCAAGGAAACCGGTGCGTTTTTCAACGGCAGATGCTTCCGCTAATAATACTTCATCCATTTTAGATTGAATTTCTTCACTACCACCGCGAGCTTGTGCTGCTTGCGTACCAGCTACGATCACTTTACCGATCGCTGAGTCTTTTTGTGAAAGCTTTTGCGCTTTCGCTAGTACTGTTTCAAGACGACCTTTTTTAATGTCCTCTTCAAACGTCTTCGCTACCTTTTTATTATCTAAAGAGCGCGACACATAAAGTGCGTAAACTCTTTCGATGATGATCGCTAGAGAGAATATCTGTCCAACGAAGATGATCCACATAACAAAGCCACCATGGCTGAATGCGTGAATGATATTTGTAAAAAATGCCATAACTACCTCTTTTTTCATGTTTTTACAGGTTAGGACCTGGTTCGGGAGAAGAAGTGAGCAACGACTAGGCCGAACCCTCATCTGCAAATGAGCGATGTTAGAGGTCAGATTTTGCTAAATGAAAAGATTTTGGACACTCGAAAATGACAATTGCGGTCTGCACTGAAACAAAAACGGTCCCTGTTATTATCTGAACAGGGAAAAATTACATATCATATCTACCAGCGCTCAAATGCGTCTCAACCTGTCTGCGGATCGCATCGACATCGATCGAAGAAAGCTTATCCGAGCTGCTAGTTGGTAGAATTAACGAGTCTTTATTCAGTTTAAATTTGATCACTGAGTTTGGATCTGTACACTTCATATCCGTCGCCGTTAGTTCACATAAGCGTGAATTCTGGCCGTTTTGGTTTTCTATCGAGTACTTAAATGGAAATTTAGGTACTAAGTGTTTAGGAATACCGACTGTGTGACGTAGTTTGCTTTCCAGGACGCGGCTCCAGGATTCGTTAGAGAATGTAATTGTGACGGGTTGTTTTGCTTTTAACTTAGCCGCATCGCCTTTAACGAACGTAAATTCTAATGGGAAGCTCTCTTTACCTTCAATGATCGTTAGCGTGCCGACACTGTTTTCTTTTAAGTTTAAA
This sequence comes from uncultured Bdellovibrio sp., assembly GCA_964498705.1. Taxonomy (GTDB): domain Bacteria; phylum Bdellovibrionota; class Bdellovibrionia; order Bdellovibrionales; family Bdellovibrionaceae; genus UBA2316. The sequence goes on from CAZCHT010000119.1 coordinate 4,551, forward strand.
TCAAATGCGAAGTATACATTTTCTATTGGCTCTTCGCTTAAAGGCATACGGCTGGTGAAAGGCTCTTTGCCTTCAACACCCACTGTCGATTGAATTTCTCCCGCAATTTGCTTCAATGAATAGGTCACAACATTGCCAGCTGTCTGAGTTGCTAGGATAGCGCCTGTTAATTTAGTATTTAGGAATTTAAATTCAGAACCTAGTCCATAATAACGGATAAGGATTTCTTTTAATTCATCTTGGTATGATGAGGCCATCACTGTGTTGTAGAATTCAAGAACTACACCGGATTTAGGGTAATTGGCTTTAACTTTTTCGTTAATAGTTTTATGAAGGACCGCTTTAGATTCAGTTGTTTGAATCATTTTACATTGAGTTAACAAAATGTTTCGTAAAAGTGCTAATTGGTAAGGACTATTAATTTCCGCCGTTTTCTCTTTAGAAACTTTGATTAGAGTATCGCTTGTTTCATTTAAACACTTTTCAAATGACGGAAGGTCCTTAAGTTCAACCGGTGCTGCATCCTGAACTACGGCAGCCGATGCTGTTTTGTCTTTAGCGATTGCTGGTGCCGAGGTCGCTTGCGCAGCCGGTTTGGCGGCCGCTTTAGCTGTGTCTTTTTGTTTGCCGTAAGCGCTGTAGGCTTGGCGACGAGATTTTAGATCCCCATTTTTAGCCTCTGTTTCCGCGAAGAACTTAATTCCCGCTGCTGATTCTGGGAAATTTTTTGTAGCTAGATCGACAACGACTTGAGTTGTAAAGGCATCGAGTTGGCTGTCTTTGATTGTTGAACGAGAACATAAAGCCGATGCAGCTACTTTCACTTCGATAAGTTCTTTAGGTGTAATGGCTTTAGCTTTAGCGCTTTTCATTCCACCGATAGATTTGTTGATGAGTTCGCTATAACATCCTTTAAATTTAGTTACGAGCTCGCTATCTTTTTTAGCCACTTCTGGCGCGCTTGCTTGCGTTTTAGCAGCATCGGCTTTTACCGGCGCTGGTGTTGCGGCGACCACGGGTTTCGCTGCTGGAACCGAAGCCGCTTTATCTGCGGGTTTTGGTACAGTTCCTGTAGCTGCTAGCTTGTCGGCCGGTTTTTGAGTTGCTGGAGTCGTTGTAACAGTCGCTTCCGGTATAACGGCTGGTGCTGTTGGCGCCGGTGTAAGCTGAGGGGTAGCTACTGGCTGGATTTGCGCAGCAGGAACGGTAGGCACCACAACGGGCAGTGGATTCACAACTGGTTTAGGCTGAGGCTGCGGGGTAACTACCGGCTGGACAACAGTTGTCGTGCTAGCGGCTTGTTTTGCGGCAGCGGCTTTCGCTTCGATACTGTCATAAATTTTAGCGCGCTCAGATTCAGATGCTTTTTCATTTTCAACACCCAGGAACGTATCAACGCTTTCGTCGATATCTGAAAATTTACTAACAGTGTATTCCGCAATTTTTTTATTAATCATGGCTTCGGCTTCGTCCGATTTAGCCGCGGGCTTAGGGCAATCTTTTAAAATAGATATTTTTGTTTCGAAGAGTTTTTTAGCAGCAATTGTTTTGTTATCTTTCTCGCGCTCTTTAGAGATCGCAGACGCAATCTTTGGTGTTATACATTCGTCGAATAATTCGAGTTCTGTTTTAGTTGACGTTTTAGTATCGGCTTTAGCCGCAGCTGTAGCGTTTGGTTGAGTCACTGTTGAACCAGCACCTGAAGACGATGTATCTGGCGCCGGAGTTTGTGTAGCACCTAAACCTTTTGCGGCCGCTTCATCGGCAGCGGTCGGTGTAGAAACAGGGGCTGCGCCTGAAGTATCGCCGCCAGTGGATGTACTTGGTTTAGGATCTTCTTTAATTGGACCAGTCGCAGGAGCTGCATCTTTCTTTGTATCCTTGGCTTCAACTTTTTCCGTTTTAGCATTCTTATTGGTATTTTTCTTCGTACAACCCGACGCCAAAGTCAGACAACTAATAGATAAAATTAGTAATTTAAATCCAGGTTTCATAGCGGTCTCCTTCGAGGGGTCTTTTTCGTCCAATTAAGGGTGTTTCAAATTCCATGGCACAAAATGAGACTTCTGGAGCGGGTATAGGTGATTTGAGATCGATATTTGGGAAAGTACCTAACGGTGGTGACGACTGTCTTATTATTAGACAATGAATTCCCTTTACTTCTTTTGTGGCGAGGGGGAAATCACATCATAAACGGGAATGATAAAAAGATAATTTTGATAGTTGCGATTATCTCAAAAATCAATTGCAAATATGTACTTGAGGATAGGAAGAATTAAGCCCGAATTGTTCAATCCTAGCATCTAAGTTTTTCTTGGGTCCTACATCCATTTCTCTACTGAACAAAGAAGCATAGAAGTGAGTTCTGGATTGTTGCGACAATATAGATTGATAAAACCGTATCAATTTAACACAAGAGAAAAAGATTTCTCTTCTTAACATTCCCATTTAAGATTTTTTAACAATTTACCGACTAATGTCTAACCGGATGTATATGAGATCTCAATATAAAACAATGCTATTTCTAGCTCTAGAGACTTCGGTAGTACTATTTCTGTCAGGTTGTTATTTAAAAGCTCAATTTACTGATACTACATTACTTTCTTCTGACCAAAAAAATCCACCCCCAACTGAAATACAAACACCTACGGAACCAACTCCAACCCTGCCAACACCTCCGGTTACTTCAGGCTTAACGGTCTCGTTTAGTGCTCCGAGCACTACTAAGATAAATTCTACAGCTACCTACACCGTTACTATAAGCGAACCTCAGCCAACTGATTTAAATGTAAGTTATGAGACTCAAGACTCTTCAGCGCAATCGCCACAAAACTATATTGCAAATAGGGGAACAGTCACTATTTTGGCGGGAAATACCACTGCCAATTTCTATATTAATACTACTGATAAGGCAGATACCCTTGGAACCTTTAAAGATTTTATAGCAAGATTAACATTTTCAAGTGCTGGAACAATCACAAGCGGTGACAAAATCACCTCTGTAGGGATGTATCAATTATCTAATGTCACTTCATTAAACGCACTTCAATTTAAATCTGCATATTGCACCATCGACACAAGTAATCAAGTTTGGTGCTGGGGAACCGGCGAAGGAAACTCTCCTAAAAAATCTACAACAGTAAATTTTCCAGTTGCTAAAATTATTGGAGGAAACTCTCACAAATGCGCTCTCACCACAACTAGTGGAGTTAAATGTTGGGGGCTTAACTGGGCTGGTCAACTTGGAGATAACTCAACAACGGACTCGACGGATAATGCTGTTGATCCTCTCGGACTATCTTCAGGTGTTGCTGATATCCAATCAGGAATTAACCACAGTTGCGCCCTCACGTCGTCAGGTGGAATCAAGTGCTGGGGATATAATGGGCGCGGACAACTTGGCAACAACTCAACAACCAACTCCACAATACCTATTGATGTAATTGGTTTAACTTCTGGTGTCTCTAAAATTTGGGTGTCTTCTAATTTTAGCTGCGCTCAACTAGTAAGTACAGGAGGGCTTAAATGTTGGGGCGAAAATAGCTCCGGCGAATTAGGCGACACAACAACAACACAAAGACTTACACCTGTAGATGTAAATGGTTTAACTACTGGAGTTGCCGATGTAAGCCTTGGGGCTTTCTACTCTTGTGCTATTACAAGTGCCAATGCTTTAAAATGCTGGGGAAATAATTTATATGGCCAACTTGGTGACTCAACAAAAACATCACGATCAACGCCAACAAATGTTGTTAGCTTAGCATCTGGAGTTGTTAAGGTTTTTGCTGGCAAATTTAACACTTGCGCTCTTTTAGATACTAGCGAAATCAGATGTTGGGGAATTAATCGTTATGGCGAAGTGGGTGATGGTACTTTTCAACAAAGACTTACACCTGTCACCGCTTCACTTTTCACAGGAGTGATCCTAGATATAAAATCTATTGATAACACAACTTGTATTTTAAAAAATGATAATAAAGTTTACTGCATCGGAGACAACTCCTACGGATATCTGGGCGATGGCTCGATGAATAATACAATCAAATATCCTAAAAAAGTTTTTAACTCGGGTTCTAATGTTATTTCTGCTTCAAAAGGTGAAAATCATACTTGCCTTATTACAAACACAAACGCTGCCCAGTGCTGGGGCAGCAATTATCAAGGTCAAATAGGCGATGGAACTGTTCTACATAGAAGTAGCCCGACTGCAGTCACAGGCTTATCAAGTGGCGTTACTGCAATTGCTTCCGGTCGATATCACAACTGTGTTTTAATGAATACTGGTGCAGTGAAATGCTGGGGACAAAATAGTGACGGCCAGCTTGGCGATAACACTATCATTCAAAAAACAACTCCCATTGATGTCTCTGGGTTAAGTTCTGGGGTTGCTGCTATTACAGCTGGTCGTTATCACTCTTGCGCTCTTCTAAACACAGGAGGCGTTAAATGTTGGGGCGCTAATGACTTTGGTCAACTGGGTGATAGCACGACAACACCTAGAAGAACTCCTGTCGATGTCACTGGATTAACCACAGGTGTTCAAATGATTTCTGCAGGCTTCAATCATACCTGCGCACTCATCACAGGTGGTACTATAAAGTGTTGGGGATATAATGGCGAAGGTGAACTTGGTGACTCAACAACAACGCATAGAAATACTCCTGTTAATGTGACCGGTATAAGCTCAGGAACCACAAAAGTTTCAGGAGGTCAATTTGGGACATGCGCTGTTGTCTCTGGCGCTGTCAAATGTTGGGGCGCCAACTGGTCAGGAAATCTTGGTGATGACACTTATAATGACAGTTCTATACCTGTTGATGTTATCGGAGCTAGTTCAGGAATCGTTGATGTTATGGCAAGTGGTTATGACTATAATGATTATGTCTGCGCTTTGAATTCTAGTGGTGGATTAAAATGTTGGGGAGATAATAGCTATAAACAAGTTGGCAATTCCACCTTCGAGTATAGTTATGGAAAAGCAGTAGATGTTATCGGACTCTCTTCAGGTGTTAGCTCAATGATCAAAGGCATTGGTGTTCAAAATTGTGTTATCACCACAGCCGGAGATTTAAAATGCTGGGGATATAATGACAGTTTCAACAAAGCTGGCGGAAATATTAGTACCGCCCCTGAGCAAGTTTTAGTTGCCCCTGAGGATTTATAATTTTATTAACTATTTATTTTAATTCAGTAGCAACACAAAGAGTGAGCCACGGGAATTGATTCTACCTCAAAAATCAGTGAAATTCGATGCCAAAGACCCATCACAATCACACAATTGTTAACAACAACCCATGAAAACTAGAATCTGGGATTGATAAATTTTGGCTTAAAAATTCCTATCCTCAAAAACGAAAGAAAACAATATGGGAAGCAATGTTATGAAATGTACATTCCCAAATGATGCGATGTCGTAAACCCCACTCTAAACCACTACCTTATTTTCATGACCCGGTCAGATTTGTAGAACATTCGTGCTGGATGTGGTCGATCTGCAATAAATAAAACTGGTGGGAGTGTTGAACTGTTGACGGCAGTTTCGCTTAGTACAAGTCAGCATTTAAATTATACTTCAACTAATAGTTTAAACATGAATGGATTAGTGCTAAATGGAAATGGAACTTTTACCTGCAATTCAGGAACTGTCAATAAAGGTGGAGCTCTGCTTTGGGCCTCTGGAACCACCAATAATATAGGCTGCACAATTAACTAGTTTGATTTTTGTGATAATCGCAACAATTGAAATTATCTTTTTATCATTCCTACTGAAAGCATCCAATGGTAGCAATCTAGCAACATTTCTTCAAGACTTGAAGGTTGGTAATTTAATTCATTTATAGCTTTACTGGAATCAGAGAATATCACTTCACTTAACAAATCAATTGTATGGGGGGTTAGGGTCGGTTCTCTGTTTATTTTTGTTGAAAACCAAAACTCCGTTAAGCCATACATTCGAAATAACAAGTTAGGAAGGGCTGCAATAGGTGCAGGTTTATTCAAAATTTTTGCTATCTCTTTGGCAACCTGCAACCAGGTAACATCTGGACCACCTAAAATATAATGGGCACCTTGACCGCCTTTATAGAAAGCGTCCACATGGGCTCTTGCCACTTTTCTTGCATGACAAACACTTCCGCCACCAGGAGGAGCAAAGGGTAATGGCAAACCACGCTCGATCTCAAGAAACATTTTTGACCAGGTTGCTTTGTCATAAGCTCCGAAAATAGCTGACGGATGCATATAGACAGCATCAAGCCCCTTCAAAACTCCATTATCAACCTCATCTTCAGCTAACCTTTTCGAATTTACATATTGGTCCTTACACCAGTAGTTCTTAGGAAATTGTTCTGTAATTTTACCTTTCACATGAAAGTCATAGGTAACAACAGTAGTTGTATATATCATTCTTCCAATGTTTTTCTCTAAACATACATCAACAACATTTTTAGTACCGTCTTGATTTATCCCATATCTGGAATGTTCTTCTTTATGTGGAAGATTCCCTACAGAACCTGCTGTATGAAAAACAGCGTCTACTTTTTCTGGCATTCCGGCCCGTAGGGATTCTATGTCAGTAATATCACCCAGCGCATATTCAACTTTACGGCATTTCTTTAACTCATTTAGATTTGAATTTTTTCTATGAAGTGCAATTATTTCCCATCCGTCTTTATCCAGTTCTTGAATAATGTGAGTCCCAACAAAACCAGTACCGCCAGTAACAAATGCTCTCATTGAATACCTCTAATTAAATTTTATACCGACATCTTTCAGTGATAGGTCTAATTGTTCTAACGATTCCAGAACCGTTGGTTTAACAAACAGCCCTGTTCTAGATGTGTATTCTAAAAATTCAAAAACTTTTTGCCAATGCTCTTTCTCTGCTTTTCCTTCTCTAATCATGCGGCAGAATTCTTTTTCAAAACTACTAAAACCAAAACGATGAACATCAACAACTCCCAAAAGGGGTATCAGCTGATGATTAGTCACAATTGGGCTATATTTTTTGGGGCTAACAAGCCCCCATTCCGTCACTTTTTTTATAATTTCTGATTCTTCTAAATCCCAGCAATACAAAGGAAACAGTAACCGTGCAATTTGTTCTTGGGGCCATTTGGACGCCCGCCACCACTTCTGAATTTCTTGATCATCAAAGATATCTCGCAGTTGAAGCCCTGCTGTTTGAGTTCTGTCAGTATATTCAACTTCTCTTGGGGATTCAAAGTTTTGTAACTTCAGTCCATTTTGCACTTGAAATCTTGAATAACCACAAAGTATCAATGGAATCTTTTTTTCTGCAGCCAAATTCCTCGCAGAATCTAGCATGAATTCACCATCACTAAAATCCACTGTTCCATAGCAACCATCTTCATTTAAATGAGTCAGTGCATACTTAAAAAGTTTTATGTAGAATTCCTTCTTAGGCCTTACAAAGATATGATCTACCTGAAGCTTCGGTATTAGAAATTCAATATTTTCTTTGGCAACTGGACTCATAAATCCATTATCAATGGTAAAGGTCAGCAATCGAAGTTTTGGAAATTCATCTTTAATTCTTCGCACTAAATAGGAGCTGTCTTTCCCGCCGCTATACAATACCAAAGCATCATAGTTGCCAGATCCCGTACCTTCATATTTTTTCAAAATATTTTCAAAAACGTTTTTCTCTTCAGAAATTTTATTGATGTCAGAATGTATGGCATTAAAACCTTTTTCACATAGAGAACAGACTCCATGGCTTCCAATTGAGATCATTTTTTCTGACGCCGCACAGTTCCGACAACGCTTACTAATTTTATTTAATGCAAATAATCTATGAACAGGCCATAGATATTTGACATAAAATTCAAATGCTTTAGCTGCTTTAATCGCTTTTTCTTTTCCCGACATCTTTTGCCCTAAACCCATACACACTCCCATAAATTAGTATCAAAAATACTTAGTACTAAAGGTAGTGTTTAAAATAGTAAGAATTTATAGAAAATATTAAGCACAATTAAGGCTGTTAAATACAATAAACTACGTTAACTGACCTATTTACTGTTCTCTAATGTTCTGTAAGCTCTAAATTCAAGGAATTAGGCGAGTTCTATTTTACATTGATTTCAATTTAGGTTAATGGCTAACCCTGGAGGCCACATGGAAAAAACGTTATTTTCAGATTTTCGTGGTGTTATGAAGTTTGAACTCGAGTCTAGAAACCGAAAAAACAAAGCCTACTCAATGCGTGCCTTTTCTAGAGATTTAGGTATTGCCCCATCACGCCTTAGTGAAATCTTAGCTGGCAAACAAAGTCTTTCTGCAAAAAGGGCACAAAACATTGGTCTACGACTTGGATTCAACGAAGAAAAACTAGAGTGGTTCTGCAACTTAGTTACAGCAGAAAGTGGCAGAAGCCCCCATCTTAAAGAAGAAGCTCTAAAGCGAATTGCGCCATTTCGAAATGGTGTAATGGAACAATCACTTAACGAGAATTTGCCATTTGACCCCAAGTGGTATCATTTTGCAATTAGAAGACTAACACTTCTATCGGACTTTAAAAGTGACACTAAATGGATTGCAGATCAACTGACGTTACCAGAGCGAACTGTAAAAAAAGCAATTAAAGAAATGCTTATTGTTGGAATGCTCAAACTTGAGTCAGACGGCAAGCTTAATATTAGAGAAAACTATTCTCTGACCCCAACTCAAAAAAGAAAAAAAAATAACGACTTGTTCTTTAAAACTATGATGAAAAAGTCTTTTGAATCTAGAGGTAAATTTTCAGATCAGTACCGTCACCATGGACTTCATTTCTTTACAATTGACACCAGTCTTATTCCGGAAATTAAGCAAATTATTCAAGAGTTTGAAGACAAAATAGACCATCTGACTTATAAATCCAAAAAACATAATGCTTTATACACTTTATTTGTCAGTTTTTTCCCTAATACAAAAATTGGTAAGGACTCAGTAAATGCAGAAACAAATTAATCTCAATCACTTAGAGATTATTAAAGAGTAAGTCATTTCCTGTATTTTTCAGTAGTAACTTTTTTGTTTACGCTCTTTATGTTTAACCGGACAGGGGAGTACTACGAAAAGCCTTCTCATACTAGATTTTCAAACACTCCAAAAGTTGAACTTAGAATTTTAATTGATACCATACTTTCCCGGGGCAATAATATTATTTGGATCCAGTGCTCTTTTAATTTTTTCACAAAAAGCTTGGTACTCAGGGGCCGGTGACAAGATTTTATCCATGTACATTGTGCTAGTTCTATATTGTTGATAACCCATTTTTTGCGTTAATTCACCTAGGATATGGTATAACTTTTCAGCTTGACTGGTTTCATGGAGATTTGTTTTGTCATAGAATATGGAGAATAAAACAATTCCAGTTCTTGAGTTTCCGACCATCAGAGCCACATACATTTCAAATCCATGGGATTTAAATAGGGGTTCAACCGCCTGTAAAAGGAGTTCTGTTTCTTGGCCAATTAAAGGAACCATTGGCCCCAGCCAGACAAGGCCACAGTTATCTTTTACTGGGTTGGCATCACCTATGCTCGGTTTTGGAGTTTTAGATTTTAAATAAGCATGTCGCACAAAAAAATCACTAGGAA
>CAZCHT010000120.1:0-14039 GCA_964498705.1 uncultured Bdellovibrio sp.
ATTGACGGAATTAAATCTAAAGAACAATTAGATGCTTTTATTAAAAAATATGAAGGCCCGGCCGGCTCCGAACAAAGAAAAAATTATGAGTCATTAGACTCCGCATCTCAAATGTTGGTGCTTCAATTAAGAGCGCTGATTCCAATGAAATCATTCTTTTTTCGGGCGAAAAGCTTCGTAGCAAGAAATTCAATCACGAGAACTACAATTGTAACTATGTTGCGAGCTCAGGCTGTGGGTGTGCAAAACTTTACTCAGGTAGGTTGGGGATCTACAAATCCTCAGACAGTAAGTAATAATAGTGGTTTGTGGGAAGCCGCCTACAATTACATGACTGAGCCGTTTCCAGATATGGCCAGTAAAATTGATGGTGATGGCGACTTGGAATTATTTATGGGTAGTTTGTTAAATAGCGCTATTCGAATAAATAACGACTATAAAGTAATTGTCGAGGATGCGATCAAGAATCAGAGTTCGTTTTGGTGGGATAATAAATTATATTTATCAATTGCTAACTTTTCTGATCCTAAAGACCGTTATATTAAGTTAGGAATTGCAGAACTTCTGGCTATTCGTTCTGCGTTAAGTTTAGGCGTCAGCACACTGGCGGCAACGACAAGTTATAGTTTTAAGGGATTCCAGGCTTCTATCGGTCAGGTTGGTGTATTAATGGGATTTACGCCTTCAAATGTCAGAGACGTAACAGTTGGTGCAAATGGGGCAGAGGGAATGACTTCAAAAAATCGATTTAACGTACTTAAATCACACAAAGATTTATTTACTAGAAAAGATGATTATAAAAAAAGAATGGAGACTGCCTATACTAATCTCAGAGATTCTGTATATCAGGCAAAAAGTTCTTACGACTGTGTTGCAAAAAGAAGTGCCGGAGACCAATATTTATTTGATGTTCGAATGGCTCAAAGTATGAACCGAATTGCCTTAAATTCTTTTGGTAACTTAGTAAATCTATTTGAAAAAAAGGAAGTGGGTTCTACAGTTATCGCTGGCGAGAAAATAAATGTTGATTTATGGGGTTTCTATAACAATCCACCAGCGTCACTGAGTGATTTATACCCTGTTGAATTTAACGACCGATCAAATGGCACAGTTCCAGAAGTTTCAGTAAAGGCCTGGGGCGAAAAAGACTCTTTAAGAAATTATAAATATGAGTCTGCCCGTTCGTGGAAGCTGGCGGAATATAATAAGTTATTTCCAGGTATTAAACCCGATGAATCAGGCCAGAAAACAACAGAAGTGGGACGATACGCTCGAATTCTGTCTCAATCTTGGGGTTCCGCTGTCTTTGCTATTCCACTTTCAGCATTTGTATTCTAATAGCTCTGCCGTTAGCGGGCGAAAGAAGAGATTATGACATTAGAGAGAAACAAACGGATTCGTTTCTCAGAACAGGATAGAAAAGATCGATTGGCAAAATTGAAAAATAAGACGGGGCAAGCGCTGCCGTCTTATAATTCCTGCTCGATTGATCCTCGTTCTGTTGCTGGTCATATTGAAAATTATGTTGGAACTATTTCCATTCCGGTGGGCATCGCTGGCCCCTTAGACTTTAATTTTGTCGGCCAGACTCAAGAAATTTACGCGCCAATAGCCACAACAGAAGGCGCATTAGTCAGCTCAATTCAACGAGGTGCTTTAGCAATGAAGCTCTCTGGCGGAGTCACGACGCGCAGTTTAGGTTCTCGCATGATTCGGGCTCCACAGTTTACTTTTAATTCCATTGATTCCTCAGTTCGCTTTAGTAATTGGATTGCAACGCAATTGGATTATTTAAGTGAAATCTTGGAAGGGCGATCGCGATACTGTCGTTTAATAAACATAGAACCAAAAGTAGTTGGACGGACGGTTCATGTACGATTTATTTACTCGACCGGTAATGCCGCTGGACAAAACATGACAACGTTTGCGACGTCATTGTTATGCCAAAATATTCTTGATCAATGGCATGACGAAATGGCGGAACACAATGACCATCGCATCGTTGATTTTATCATCGAAGGCAACTTAGCAAGCGATAAAAAAGTGACTCATTGGTCAGCCTCAGAAGGACGCGGACGTTCTGTTGTTGCAGAATGTGTTGTGAAAGCTTCCGTCATTAGACGAGTTTTGAAAATGGATCCGGCTACTTTTGTAGATCGATTTCAATTAACGAAATCGGCACAAGGACACGCAGGATTTCTGGGTTATAATATAAACGTGGCTAATGTTGTTGCGGCTCTGTTTGCCTCAACTGGCCAAGACTTGGCATCGATTCACGAAAGTTCTATTGGTGAATTTAATTTAGTTCAACATGGTGACGATATTTTAGCGACCTTACATATGCCGTCGTTAGTTGTTGGTACAGTCGGTGGGGGAGTTTCCTTACCTTCCTTTCGTGATAATTTAGCCCTTTTAGGATGTGATCAGGGTGAAGACAGTGCGGATCGACTTGCGCAAATCATTTGTGGATTTGCCTTGGGGTTAGAGCTATCAACGGTTGCCGCCATTGGCTCAAATACATTTGTTGAAGCCCATGAAAAGTTCGGACGTAAAGCTTTGAGTGATACAGTCAATTTGTCCGACCTTAATTTTGAATTTTTTAAAAAAAGCTTCAATGAAAATGTGAAAAGTATAAAAAAAATCAAAGCTGATAATCGGCAGGGCTATATGACGGAAATGGCCCGTCAGGTTTCTAAAAATTATTCTGGAATGTTAGCTTATGAAGTGGAAACTCAAACAAAAATAAAAAAAGCGTTCTTGAAACTTAAAGCTTCGGATCGCGAAGTCATTCATGGATGCGCACGAATTGTTGAGTCCATTAATCCTGGCTTGGCCGAGCTTTTAGTAAAAAATAAAAAATGGCTGCCCTTCTATGAAAGTCATTTAAGAGAAATCGAAATTCTCTCTAAACCAGGCACCTCGATCCAAGCCATTGCTCCAAAATTTTATGGATCTTTCATTGATGAAAAGAAAGAAGTCTTCATTTTGATTCAAGAACTTCTTGAAAATAATATTGCGATCAGCGATCTAAATTTATCCAAAGATTTGTCTCAAATGGATGAACGGTCAATTTTAAACGGAATTTTATCTGTGCACGCGGATTATTTTAATGATGACAACAAAGTACGCGGCCTTAGTAATAAAGTTATTCAGTATTGCGATCTCGATTCCCTAGACGAGCAAGAGGAAATGTGGTTTGGGATGTCGATGCTGATACCTGTTGGATTGCGTGAAAAGTATAGTTTTGTGAATCGTTTTTTAAACGATGGCCTAGATAATTTCGCGCAGCTGTTGGCGGACTTAAATAAACAGAATAAGTCCTTAATACATTTTGATTTCAATCCACGAAATGTTGCATTTGATGCTGTATCAAAAAAATTCTATGTTTTTGATTGGGAGTTTGCCGCTTGGGGACCTCCCCAAAGGGATTTGATGGAATGGATTGTATTCACAAGTACGAGTTCAAACGTTATTGAACGATTATGTGATATCCAAGAATTTGGTCTTCAAAAATTATCGGCTTCAGTAGAAGTAAATTTGGAGCAATGGCAAAAAGGTTTTAAAGATTGTTATACCGAGTTCCTAGTTCGAAGACTCCCTTTCTATATCGTACTTGGTAGTTTAGGTATGAATATCAATTTGGATGAATTTTATGGAGTACTTAATGAACTCGGAAAACACTTTGCTGAATCAAGATAGTCAGCTTTTGCCCTTGGACTGGTCGGAACTGGGTGGTAAAGCTCAGGGGTTGCTGTGGTTACAAAAAATGGGTGCTCGCGTGCCTCAGTTTTGGATACTCAAAGCAAATACTATAAATAGGAAAATCATTGAACTTATTCCAGATTTTGAATCCCATCCATTAGCGAATCAATATCAAATTCTAAATGCTAATAAAACGATAATTACGAAATGGATTTATTCTGTTATCACGGACCTACCTAAAAAAATGTATGCTGTTCGATCTTCGGGAAACTTGGAGGACTCTAGTAATCATTCGTTTGCTGGAATTTACGACAGTTATCTCAATGTTTTTGACCAAGTTGAAATTGCTGAAAATATTTTTGCCGTTTTTCTAAGTGGTCTTAGCGAGCGTGCACAAAAGTATTTTATAATGAAGCAGATAGAGAAGAAACCGACAGGATTGTCGGTAGTAATTCAAGAATTGGTGCCGGCAAAACTTTCAGGTGTATGTTTTAGTCAAAATATGAAAACAGGGCGCCTAGATGAATGCTGGGTCTCTGCCATCTATGGTTTGGGGGAAGACTTAGTTTCGGGCGCCGCTGAGGGTATCGAGTATCAAATAGACTCAACTGGCAAAGTGTCACTAGAGAGTTCTAAATCACTAGAAACCAGCGCTGATCTGCAGGTAGTTAAAAAAGTAGCCGAACTAACTCGCCATTTTGCTGAGCTTTATAAAAAGCCAATCGATTTAGAATGGGCATTTGATGGAAAAGAAATTTGGATCGTGCAAATCCGACCTATCACTACTCAAATCATAAATCAGACGGGCGCACATCTTGTTTTTGATAATTCAAATATCCAAGAAAGCTATTGTGGAGTTACTACTCCCTTAACTTATAGCTATGCTAGTGAAGCCTATCGAAAAGTATATTCTAAATTGATGGAGTTTCTGGGTGTTTCATTTGATGAAATAAATCAACAATCTGGGCACTTGGAAAATATGCTCGGTTTTGTCGCTGGGCGAGTTTATTACAATATAAACAGCTGGTATGTAGCCCTTAATATGCTTCCCGGGTTTCGAAAGCGAAAAGAAGAAATGGAAACTATGATGGGGTTAGAAAATCCAGTCGATTTTGTAACCGATCAAAAAGTTTTGCATGGATTTGCAAAAATTAAGCACTCATTTAAAATGGTGGGGCTAGTTTTTAAATTATTAGTACTTCAACGAAATATTGATAAAATTGCTAAAGATTTCGATGATTGGTTTTGGAAACTATATAACGAGGCTCGGGCGATCCCTCTGGCCGAAAAATCAGGTAGCGAGCTGGTGGCTCTAACTAAATACTATCAAGATCGTTTTCTGGAAAAGTGGGCGATACCTGTTTTGAACGATACGTTGGTTATGATGAACATGGGACGACTACAGCGAATATTAAAAAAATACGACTCCGCAGAGAGCGTAAAGAGCATTATTTATGGACAAGAATTGGAAAGTCTAAAACCGACTTTGTTGATTCAAGAGCTGGCTCAATTGGTGATTTCTGATTCCGATTTAAAAGCAACGGTTCTGCAAAGTTCATCAAAAGAACTTCCTTTTCTAATTGCTACTTTCTTTCCCGAATTTAAAATGAAAATTGATGAGTTTATACATTTATACGGCGATCGCACTATGGGCGAACTTAAACTGGAAACCATTACGTTTAGACAAGATGAAAGTCTATTCTATGATTTGTTAAAGAACTTCATCATTTCTTTACGAAAAAATTCTCGACCCCTGCTGGGACATGACCAAAATCAATTACTAAAAGAGTTCGAGGAAATTGAAAAAAAAATGGGGTTTTTTCAGAAATATTTTTTCCGGAAGGCTGTCGATAACACAGTAAAGACGGTGGCTCATCGCGAGCAAATGCGTTTTCATCGAACTAGAAATTACGGATTAATGCGGGATTTATATTTGGCGGTTGGACAAAAATGGACACAAAGTCAAATCCTAGAAAATCCAAGAGATATTTTTTATCTCACTCTTAATGAAATTTACGATATGAATTTTGGCAGAAATGCGACTCGTTCCTACAAGAAACTTGTCGAACTAAGAAAGTCTGAAGTTGAAATTTATAAAAGCGAATCTCCTTTGAATCAATGTCACCTTTCGCTACCGGCCGGTGTTGGATTGCAAGGGCAAGTTCAAGTGCACGAAGCCGCAGAAGCTCAATCAGAAACCGTATGGAGTGGTCTGGCTTGTTCACAAGGAATTGTGGAAGGCGAAATCGTTTTTGTAGAAGATCCTAGTGACATTAAAAATGTTCAGGGAAAAATTCTACTCGCAATGCGCACTGACCCCGGATGGACGCCACTGTTTGCCCTTATAAGCGGGGTAATTATAGAGCGAGGCTCGATGTTGTCTCATTCGGCTGTGATCTCTAGAGAAATGGGAATTCCGGCTGTCGTCAATGTTAACCAGATAACTAAAAAGTTAAAAACAGGAGACAAGGTAAGAATCAATGGAAACACAGGACAAGTTTTCCGCATCTAATACTGCTGAACACGCACAAAGCTCGTCAAAATCAAAATCGTTTCTGGAGCCCGATGAGTCGTTTTATGTGGGTGTGGATTCTAGGAAGAATTGGTTTCCTGAGGAGCTCTCTCCTTGGTACTATTTGTCTGGGTATTCTTTACTGAAGCCCGAAGCGAGACGTCGTTACAATCAACTATACGCTGTAGCTACGAATGAAGTTTTCGCTGTTTTTGAAGTTGATTTCATTTGTCGAATTTTGAAAAAGATAGCGAAAAGCAATAACCTTAATCCAGTATTTTTAGAATCTTTGCAAAGAATAGATTTAGAAGAAGAAAAGCACGCTCGAATTTTTCATAGACTAAATAGGGCGGCAGCACCTGAATACTATAACTATAAATCTGGTGGGCGGTTTTTTGCATCTAAAGCAGATGGGATAGGCGTCACTCTTCTAAACTTAGTTTCCAGATTCCCTAACTTTTTCGGAGTTTGGGTTTGGATCGCTTTGATTTTCGAAGAGCGATCGATTTTATATTCGAAGTTCTATCAAAATTTAAATGATGTACTTATTGACTCAAAATTTCGGGAAGTTCATAGATTGCATTTAATTGAAGAAGTGAATCACGTTAAGTTAGATGAAGAATTAGTGGGAGAGTTTTATTTGAAACTTCCAATTTGGAAACGCTACCTGACGCGAATTTTCTTGAAGCGCATATTGAATTCTTTCCGTTCCCCGCGTCGAATGTCTAAAGCCATCGCTGAGGTTTTAAAGATAGAGTTTCCTGACCAAGCTAATGAAATTAATAAATGCTTAAATGAACTTCCAAAATTGCGAAATAACAGTAGTTTTCAAAATTTACTTTTTGGGTCCTCGGCATTTAAACGAACCCGAAAACTTTTAAAGACTTGTCCCGAACTTTCGGATTTAGTCGAATAGTATTTTCTGTGGTTTTATAACCTATCTTACACTTCAAAAAATTTACACGTATCCGGTTGCGCTTAGCCGCAACCTGGTTTTTCCTTTTTTCCATTTTATACAACTAGACTTACGACCCCACGACTAAAGTTCCCTCGACGTATATCACCAGGACTTAGACGAGATGTACGTCGAGTCTGTATCTCAACTCTCTATTTCAATTCCTTGGTCTTGCTTATTCTTCATTTTTAAAAAATTCTGTCACAGTTGTTAGACTTTCAGGATCAAGGTCTAGGCATTTTTCTAATTTTTCCCAGATCTTGGTCTAGAAACTATCTGACATTGGTCTAGTTTTCGTTCACAGGACTAAAGCCTTCCCAGACCTAGCCGAATGGATTGTCAGATGGTTCAACACGACTGAAGTGTTAAGACCTAAGGACAGAGAAAGTGATCCGGAGTGACTGCCAGAACATGATCGATGAAGTCTTTTAGTCTGCACCAAAGTCTAGTGTACCAACGTGTTCAACTGGTCCAGTCTTTAAGTAGGTTTTGAAGCTGGACCTTTAACTGCATTTCCAAATTAATGGGGATGCTATACAGGAGGTCCCCGTGGGAATGAGAATATCAACAAATTTGGCATCTTTAAGTGCTCAGAAGTCTTTAGCTGGGTCACAAAGAGAAATTCAGAAGTCGTTTACGCAATTGGCTTCAGGATCGCGAATCACCAAGTCATCAGATGATGCTGCAGGATTAGCAATCAGTGAAAACTTGAAATCTGGTATGAGAAGTATCACTCAAGCCGGAAGAAATGCGAACGATGGTATATCTCTTATTCAAACTGCAGAGGGCGGCCTCGGTGAAATTTCAAATATTTTAACTCGTATGCGTGAGCTAGGAATCCAATCAGCATCAGATACAGTATCTGATAAAGAACGCGGCTTCCTGGATAAAGAGGTTCAACAGCTGAAAGCAGAGGTTGATCGTATCTCGGCTACAACTAAGTTTGGTAATCAAGAATTAATTAATGGTAATGGTAAGGTTTATGATTTTCAAGTTGGTGTAAATAATGATCCAACTGCCGACAGAATTTCGTTCGACTCTGGTGAATCGGATGCGACAGCAGGAAATTTAAATATCTCGGGCTTCGACTTCTCTAATAAAGAAGGTGCGCAAGATGCGCTCGAAGTTTTGGATGATGCACAAAGCAGAGTGAATGGATTCCGCGCTAACCTTGGTGCCTTACAAAATCGTTTGCAAGTGACCTATGACAACTCGCAAACAATGTTCGAAAATATTTCTGCAGCCAATTCTCGTATCCGTGACACTGATGTGGCACAAGCGAGTAGTGAGTTAGCAAGAAATAGTATCTTGTTACAGGCTTCGACAGCGACATTAGCTCAAGCGAACCAAATCACTGGTACCGCTATGAAATTAATCGGCTAAGCGCTCCGGCTAATTGTAAGCTATTACAAGGTAAGTGTCTATATTCTAGCGGCCCTTCGTGGCCGCACATTTTAGGTATAATTTTTTTAAATATGATGAAGCAAGTTCGGCCCTCCGTCCGAGCTTGTGGACCAACCTACCTGGAAAGTTTGAAGTCAGGCTTTCCAGGGTCTTTGGGTTTCTGCTTCTCCGAAGAGTCCTGTAAAAACATTTGTCGTTTCATATTGAGGCGCTGTCGTAAAAATAGCCACTCTCTAGAGCTCTACCGTTTATTTCAAAAAATCCACTTCAGAAACTCATCTTTTTTCATAACTTTACGATAAAATAAAAGGAGTCCCATCTATGTGGGGCGAGATTCGGGGGAATCGATGTATTTATTTAAAGCGCCTATCTTGGCTTTTGCTTTTCTATTTCTACTGGCTATACCTGAATCCTCATTTGCTCAGCAGTGTTCTGCTTCGATGGGAAGCATTCACGGATGTAGAAGTGGTATTGCTTGTAATCAAAAAAATAAACGAACTGGTGCAGACTTGTGGGTCTGCCAAGAAGGTGCGCCAGCGGCCAGTGCTCCAGCGGCAGCAAGTAGTCCATCTTTCCAATCGGGAAGTTCTTCTAGTGGCTCATCAAGCGCTTCAAGTAAGGGAACATCTAAAAAATCAACAAAACCAGCAAGTAAAAAGACAGACTGTGGTGAAGGCTTTACTCCGGATTCTACTGGATCTGGTTGTATCTCGTTAGAGAAAGCGTGCGAAAATGATCCTCAATGCTCGAATGCTCCGGCCGCTGCCACGAACGAAGGGACATCATCGAGATCATCCGTTTTGGATGGTATTTCTCGGCAAGGCGAGTGTTCATCTGGTTATGTCGAAGTTAAATCTAACAATCAGAGCGATTACGTAGAGGCCGCGGGAGATACGCAAGCCGGAAGTTTTCCTCCTTACGCGGTTCGTTTTTGTAGAAAAGCCGGTATGACTCAGGAACAAGCCAACGCTTTTAAAAACAACGGCGGCGGTCAAACGTGTAAATCGGTGAACGGGCAAGAGTTTCAAGAAAATGGTGTTACAAAGTGTCGTTATATAGATGTTGGCGAGAGCGGGGAAGCTCAAGTTTCGATGATTTGTGTTATTGATAATGGCCAATTAACTGAATGTAGAGGCGAAGATGCCGCTAAAGTTGCTGAAGGTGGCTCATGCGAACAACGCTTCAATGAAGCTCGTGACACTTGTTTTAAACAAGCGGACAAAGCGAGTACAGATTGCGATCAGGAAAATCAAGGTATTCAAGATGCAATGAATGCAACCAAAGCCGTTGGTGCTGGCTCTGCCGTCAGCGTCCAGATCGCATGTTCTAAATTAGGTGAGATCAGTAAAATTGCCAATGCGTCTTTGGGGGCATGGAAGACATTCTGTGCCTTTTCTCAAAGTGGTTGTGAAACTGCGTGCTCAGATGCAAAAGTAATGTACAACGATCCTCAATGTATTCCAGAAGCTAACAAAAAAAGTTATGCGAATGACATGACTACCATTCAGAAAAACGTTAACTCATGCATGGCCTATAAAAAAGATATTTCCGAAGCCGCGCAACATGCGACGGCGGCGTTAGTGCAGATGCAAGCGGCGAAAAAATGTGAAACGGATACAAGCTCAATAACAACAGCTAATGTGGATGAGTGTAAGAAAAATCCAAACAATCCATTATGTACAGATGCTCAGAAATGTTCGAATGCGACATTCGCGGCGTCTAATAAGGTTTGCCAATGTATCAACAATCCAAACTCAAAAGATTGTATCGCGAATAACGGTTTAGCTGGCTCGCGCGGTGTCTCTGGTGCGACGATCCCAGGAGTAGGATCTGGCAAAGAAGCAGATCCTGGTGCTGCGTTTGTTCCGCCTACCAGTGGTTCTGGTACCGATGCATTCGCTAATGCATTACAAAGTGGTGCTGTTAAGAATGAACAAAATCTAGGTGGTGCTAAAGGTAATGCTGGCCTTGGTGGCAATACAGGCGGACCTGGTGGCGGTGGTGGTCTAGGATCTGGCGCAGGTGGTGCCGCGGGGCCTGCTGGTGATGATAAATTAAAAATTAATTCCGGATTCTATGGTGGGGCAACCAGTGGCGGTTATCTTGGTAAACCGGGTGGGGCCTTCGGCAGTGGTCGACTCAGCGCCGGCGGAGTCAATTACAATAAACTCGGCGCGGGTGGGGCACAATTTGATCCACGACGTTATATCGCCGGCTTAAATGGAAAAACAGGTGAGTATATCAATGGGCCAAACATGGATATATTCCGCATCGTGAAAAATCGGATCGAATCTAAAAAGCCAACCATGCTTGATCCTGACTATAAAAAATAGGTTTGATTTAGTTATTAGATTCTTTTATCACCTCTGTGTAGCTTAATTATTCTTACACAGGGGGATTTCAATGACTTTAGTTTTACGTTCAATCTTAGCGGCTGCTCTTGCATTTTCAATTTCATGTTCTAGCGGCGGTGGCGGCGGCGATGGTACAGGCACTGGTGCTGGCGGCAACACTAAAACTGATAACTCGGCCTTTACCAACGTAGCGGGTACAGCAAAAGGTCAATGGTCAAACGGCGACACTTTAAGCCTATTCATTTCAGATTCTCGAATGAAATTAGTTGGTAAATGTGAAAACAACCAATCTGTTGAAGCTGAAGTTGGTATCAAATTAACAGCAAACACGATCACAATTTTAGAAACTCAAACGGTAGGTTCAGGTAATTGCTCAATCGACTTTAAAAAAGACACCGTTCTTAACTATTCTGTAAATGGTGATGAACTATTTATCCAAATGGACGAGCAAAAACAATTGGGTTTTACTCGAATCGGTTCAGCGGCAAATACAAATCCAGACACTGGCGGTGTTGCTACGAAAGTGACCATAGAATTGTTTACTGGGTTAAATTGCCAAGGGCAAAGAATGGTCTACACTAAAGGAATGGATTGCAACCAACTTGGTGGAAATTTTTCTTCAGTTAAACAACAGGGTCAGCAATGTCAAAACTTAGAGCAGCCATTGGACTCACGCTCAGAGTGCATCTCAGCTAATAAAGGTGGCCGTCAATAAGGCCATGCAGGCCTTCGACGGCCTTAGTTAACTGATTCTTTTCAATGAAAAGAATCACGCTCAAAGCACTCATTTGAATTTTTAGGGGACTGATTTTAAGGTCCTCTAATTTTTTTGAAACCTGCGATTGAGTTTCAAATGTAGGCACACCAGTGCATGTCAAACAAACGGTAGAAATACCATCTGAAATTTCCATATTTTTAGTAGCTGGAATTTTTTTAATCATTGAAAGCATTTCTTCGGGCGCAGTAATAAACAAAGTATTCTCTGTATCACTTGAATCGACTGATAAAATTTGTGGAAAAATAATCTCGTTCTTTTTAAACAAATCTTTCAATTGAGTGTAGTCATCGTGAATTGATTTTGATTTCATCTTTATTTTGAAAACTGTCTCGATGGTATTGATTGAAAGAACCTGCGCTGTTTCCATTTTATTTTTTAATTTCTCTTGGATCACTTTGAATTCCTTTGGATTGGTGTACGAGCGAATGTACGTGCCTTGTTTAGAATGGTTGCCTTCAGATGGTCCGATGTAAAGCGCTACGCCTTTGACCGCCGCTAATTCTACAGATCGGTAGTGCAGAACTTTGGCTCCCCAAAATGTCATATCCATCATTTGCTCATAAGAAAGTTCTGGTAATATTTTTGCCGATTTGATTTTTTTAGGATCAGCAGAAAATACACTCGGAACATCTTTTAATATTTCACATATAGATGCATTCAGTCCGCTAGCTACCGAAACTGCTGTTGTGTCGCTGCCTCCGCGGCCCAGAGTTGTAATTTCCTTGGTGTTTGGATCGACTCCTTGGAACCCAGCCAGGACTATAATTTTGTTTTTTTCTAATTCATTGACGACGCGAAAGGGCCTTAGGTCGATGATCTGCGCGTTTTCGTGATCTGAATTCGTCAAGATTCCCGCTTGGCTTCCGGTGAGGCTGATCGCCTGTTTGCCTAGATCTTGGATAGACATCGACAAAAGGGACATGGAAATTCTTTCCCCGACCGACAGTAACATGTCCATCTCGCGCTGGTTCGGACGCGATGAAATTTGCGAAGCTAACTCTATCAAACTATTGGTGGTTTTGCCCATTGCCGATACGACAACGACCAAAGTGTGCCCGGCAGATAATTCCTCTATCAGCGACTTTGCGATACCTTTGATTTTCTCTGGAGTCGCGACAGTAGCGCCTCCATATTTTTTTACGACGATGTTCTTTAGTTTACTCACTAGTCTAGAATAGAAAGTAAAATGCAAAAGTCAAATTATTGACTCAAAAAAAATGAAACAGCTCTGTTAATCTTAGTTTAAAGGTAATCTTCAGTTCTTAAAGGGAATACTATATGGCAGGAATACGAATAACAGGGATGGCTTCCGGTTTACCACCGAACATCGTCGACCAATTGGTCGAAGCCGAACGTATTCCCCTGAAGCAAATCGAAGGCAAGAAGGTAAAACAAGAAGACAGCCTGAAGTTAGTTACCGATTTAGAAACTAAAGTCAGCGACATTACCAAAAATCTTGGCGAGCTTACGAATACAAAGGGTTTCACTGACACACAGTTGATCTCTGGTGATCCAAACATTATCGATGGCGCTGTTGACTCGGCAGCCAGTGTAAATGGTGAGTATTCGCTTGAGGTGATGCAATTAGCGCAAAAACCGGGCGCAATCTCAAATGGTTTCCCAGACAAAGACAAAACGCAAATGGGTGTTGGCTACATTAAATTCAACACGCCAGAGGGACAGAAAGAAGTTTATATCAATGGCAAAAACTCGACGTTGAGTGGCGTAGCCGCGCAAATTAATGCATCTAATATCGGCATGCGCGCTACGGTCATTGAAGATAAGCGTGATAAAGACAATCCCTACCGCATGGTGGTTTCCGGTTTAAAAACTGGGGACGGCAACGCAGTAGAATTTCCAACGATTTACCTTCTTGATGGTGATCAAGACATGTATTTCGATAAGGCACGCGAAGCGCAAAATGCAAAATTAAAACTGGACGGTTTCGAAATCGAAACGCCGAGCAATGTAGTGAATGATCTTATTCCTGGTGTAACGCTTAATTTGAAGAAGGCATCGCCTGGCCAAGAAATCCGGCTCACTGTAAAAGAAAACATGGAAGCGGTGTCTGGAAAAATTAAAGCATTCGTAGACGCCTATAACGGGGCGCTAGGCTTTATTCAAAATCAGTCTAAGCTTCAGAAGGGTGCTAACGGTAAAGAGGCGCTTGGGCCATTAGGCGGCGATTCTATGAGCCGTCAGGTTGAGAATACGTTACGACGTATTATCTTATCACCGCAAATGGGCGTAGGTTCGCGTATTCAAAACTTGAATCAGTTAGGGATTGAGTTCAACCGTAACGGTACTTTGAACTTCACCCAAGAAAAATTTAAC